>JAGQTW010000039.1 GCA_020438785.1 Mycobacterium sp.
CCAGACCCACCCCCCAGACACAAAAATCGGAAAAGGGTGGCACCGCTACTGCGCCTAAGCGTCTGTCTCCCCGAAGCAGGGTGGGCCCCACAATCCGCGGCCGGCGGCGCGCGCTGACGCTTCGGCCGCGGCGATCTCGCCCGCTCGTTGCGGTGGCCGAGACCTGTCGAAAACGTAGCTTCGTGCTGCCCCTGCGGCCGCCGCAAGAACGGAGTAGTCGCCCTGGTCGGTCTCGACATAGGCCAGAGTGCGGTTAACTGCACTTGGGGGTCCACCACTTGGGGCTGTGCAATCCCAGCTTGTCGGTCGGTGCGTTTAGCCTCCAAGCAGATTGACCTTCCAGACCAGGGGCTGCGATGGACGATGGAATCGAACCGAGACCAGTCGAAACTCTCGATGTGCCAAGGGTCGGTGCGGTCTTGCGCGGCGACACCGGCTCGTTGCCGTGGCGGATGGTTGATGGGTCCGGTGCCGGTGTCGACCATGTCAATGTTTGGTTGGCTGACCTCGATGCAAGCGACTGCTCGCCTGCAACGTTGCGGGCGTATGCGTACGACCTCCTGAGTTGGACTCGGTTCCTTGGCGTACTTCAGGTTTCATGGGCGCAGGCAACCCGGGCTGAAGTCCGGGACTGGGTGCGGTGGTACCGGTGCCGGGAGAATCCTCAACGACGACGCAGCTCGTCGAGTTCGGATAGTCACCGACCAACTCCCGGTTCTGTTAACGAGCGCACCGGGAAGCCGTACCTGGAATCCTCGTACACGCGGTCGTCGATGAATCGCCGGCTCTCCTCGCTGAGCGGCTTCTACGAGTTCGCCCTCGAATCAGATCTGGGGCCGCTCATCAATCCGGTACCGAAATCGCGCGCCGACCTCACCAGGCTCGATGCGCACCGTCAACACTTCGACAGTCCGCGACCTGAGAAGCGTGCGCCTTATCGGCAGAAGCTGGTGGACCGTGCGCCGCGCGCGCTCAGCGACGCCCTGTACGAGGAGGTATTCACCTCGCTGAGAACCAACCGGGACCGCGCCATCGTCGCCACGGCGATTTCCTCTGGACTGCGCGCCAGTGAACTGCTCAGCATGCGCCGCGGGATGCTCCATGCTGCCGACCATACGGCCGACATAATCCCGAAGGGCGGCAACGGAAGTCGGGTTTTGGTCCGTATCAGTCCCGCCGCGTATCTCTGGATCGCCCGCTACCTTGCTGAGCGCCCCGCAGGGCCGCCGGAAGAGTCGGTCTGGATGACATTGCGGGGCACTCCACGGCCCCTGAGCTATTGGGCCATGCGACAGATCCTCGAGCGCAGTAACGCGCTGCTCGGGTCCAACGTCACGATGCACGATTTCCGACACACTTTCTGCATGCGTCTCGCCCAGGACGAGAACATGACCATCGCGGAGATGCAGGAGCTGATGCGGCACGCATCGATCGCCAGCACCACCCGCTACCTGCGACCCAGCGTCACCGAACTCATCGACAAACTCGACCAACACTGGAACCGGCCACCTGCACCTCCACCCGCCCCAGCGAAAGGCTATGCCGCAGAAGACCTCCACGTGCTGTTCGGGCGGGACTCCTGATGCCGCGGGTTCTCACTCGTGCACAGTCAATGCAGAGTTCGTCCGCGTTCGCTAACCACCCCGTCGAGGTGTTGCCGCCGCTGTCGCCGACCCCCGAGGACCATCCGTGGTTCGGAAACACCGTCACCGCCACGGAGCGCGAGCGCACCATCACCGCCGGGCTTCCACTGGTGATGGCGCGGATGAGTGAGAAGTACCGCAGTGAGGCGGAAGCCCGCAGCGGCGCCCGACTCTGGCTGAGCAGGTTGCTGGACTGGCTGGAGGGCTACGCCGGCGAAAGCTATCAAGATCGTTGGATTGCCAGCGATTCCGACAACCAGCCGAAGGCGTGGTGTCCCGCCTTGTCGACAGGATCGCACACACGGCTCGGAGCACGGCTGTCCATCAACGCACTCATTCTGCTCGGCGTCATTCGCCCGGGCTACGACTGGCTGATCGAGAACAAGCAGGCCCGTTTCTACCGCGACTGGACAACCACCCACGAACCAGAGGCCTGGGATCGCTACTTCGCCGCCGCGCAGCAGGAAGGCGCACCCGAAGTGAAGAAATGGCGAACCGTCACCCACCTGGTACGCATCAGCATCGTCAACGGACTGCCGATCACCGAGCTGCACAGCCGCCACGTGTTGGCCTATCGAGACTTTCTGACCTCGACAGGCAGGATGCCGGGCGACCTTCACGCCATGTGGCATTACGGCCGCCGCGGCGGACTCTTCGCCGGCGAAGCCGACGATCTACGGCGTTATCTCATCGCCAAACGCCTCACTCCCACCGAACTGGTCGACCGCTTCGACGTGCGAGCCCCCAGCGTTCGCAGGCTTCTAATCGCCTACCTCGCTGAGATCGCCGTCGGCCAGGACTACGCCAGCCTCGACGGCACCAGCCGAAACCTCGTGAAGCTGTTCTGGAAGCCCATCGAAGACGCCAATCCCGGCATCGACACGATCAGCCTGACCAAAGCTCAAGCAGCCGAGTGGAAAGAGTGGTTGCGCACCAAACCGGACGGCACACCGCGCCGCCACGCCGAGAGCATCCTCGGAGCAGTCCGCAGCTTCTACCTCGACGTGGCCGCCTGGGCCCACGAGGATCCCTCGACGTGGGCACATTGGGCTGTCTCATGTCCGGTCAGCATCCGCGACGTACGAGGGCAGCAGAAGCGCCGGGCCCAGCGGGCGCATCGCATGCAAGCACGCACCCGCACGCTCGCCCCGCACATCGATGCACTCGTCGCCGCAGCCCACCGCGCCTATCTGCAGGCCACCGAGTTGCAAGACATCTCCAAGACCGCGCCGGTCGGCGAACCCTTCGCCGTGCAGGGGAGCACCTACATCAAGCACGCATCGGGCAAGCAGGCCGATCGAGTGCGCATCAATGCCCTGCAAGATGGAACGGAGAAGCGAGTCGACATCCCCTACACCGTCACCCGCGCCTTCATGACCTGGACGATCATCGAAATTCTGCGCCACACCGGTATCCGGATCGAAGAGATGCTCGAACTGACCCATCTGAGCGTCAAGCAGTACCGCAAGCCCGATGGCACGGTAATCCCGCTCCTACAGATCGCGCCCAGCAAGACCGATCAAGAGCGGATATTTCCCTGCTGCCCAGAGTTGACCACCACCTTGGCGCGACTGGTCGAGTTCATCAGCATTGACGGCCGCGTCCCCCTGTGCTGCCGCATCGACACACAGGAACGCCAGGTGTCGGCGCCGCTGCCGCATCTGATTCAGATCCGCGAGGGCGGCCGGTCACGGGTCATCAACCAATGCACAATCCGAAAATGGTTGTCCGAACTCGCCAACAACATGGCTTTGACGGACACCGACGGTACGGCGCTGCACTTCACGCCCCATGACTTCCGCCGGATCTTCATTACCGACATCGTCAACGCCGGCTTTCCCATCCACCTGGCCGCACAGATTGTGGGCCACAACAACATCGAGGTCACCCGCGGCTACACCGCTGTCTATCAGAAAGATGTCTTCGAGGCGTACGACCGCTTTATCGACAACCGCAGACAGGCGCGGCCGTCGGCCGAGTACCGTGAGCCCACGCAAGCCGAATGGGACGAATTCATCCAACACTTCGGGCAGCGCAAGATCGCGCTCGGCAACTGCCACCGACCCTACGGATCTGACTGCACCCACGAACACGCCTGCCTCCGATGTGATTTCTGCGAAGTCGAACCGACCCAGGCTGCAAGGCTCGACGCCATTCGCGACAACCTTCGCGCCCAAGTAGACGAAGCCCAAAAGAACAAGTGGCTGGGCGACGTTAACCAACTACGCATCACCATCGAGCACGCCGACCGCAAGGCGGCGAGACTGGCAGCCTTAACCGAAGCATCACCGGAACTCATTGTCCCGCACACATCCTGACGGCCAGAAGCAACGCTCCGCCCTTCTGACGTCTTTCTCGTTAGCCAGTGGCCGCAGCGACCCGAACACCGTCCCGTGCGGCAGCCGTAGCCTCGCCGAGGGGTTTGGTGCGGCCCGCGCGCACTCCGTTGGCGATGACGACGATTTCAGCGAGTTCGTGCACGGCCACGACGGCTGCCAGTCCGAGTACTCCGGTGAGAGCGAGCGGGATGAGTATCGTGATCAGTCCGAGGGATAGGCCGACGTTTTGCAGCATGATGCGCCGGGCGCGCCGCGCGTGGGCGAGGGCTTGGGTGAGGTGGCGCAGGTCTTCACCCATGAGGGCGACGTCAGCGGTTTCGATGGCCACGTCGGTGCCCATCGCCCCCATGGCGATGCCCAGGTCGGCGGTGGCCAGAGCGGGAGCGTCGTTGACCCCGTCACCGACCATGGCGGTCGAAGATTGTTGGCGCAGTTGAGCGATCAGGGTGGCTTTATCTTCGGGTCGCAGGTCGGCATGCACGGCGTCGATCCCGACCTGTGTGGCCAGTGCGGTGGCGGTCGCTGAGTTGTCGCCGGTCAACATCGCCACCCGATACCCGCCGCGGCGCAACGCCGCGACCACCTGGGCGGCTTCGGGGCGCAGTTCGTCGCGCACCGCGATCGCGCCGATCAGCTGGTCGTGGTCTTCGACGAGGACCGCGGTGGCCCCGGCCGCCTGCATGGCCGCGACCTGGTCGGCCAGCGGGCCGGCATCGAGCCAGCCGGGCCGCCCCAGCCGCAACCGGCGGCCATCGCGGTGGCCGGTCAGCCCGGCACCGGTGACCGCCTCGACATCCTCGGCCGGGCGGACCGGGCCATCGGTGGCGGCGAGAATCGCTGCGGCCAAGGGATGTTCGCTGCGCGCCTCCAACCCGGCCGCCACGTCGAGCACCTGTTCGCGGGTGGCGCCGTTGGTGGTGGCCACCTCGATCACTGTAGGCTTGTTGGCGGTCAAGGTGCCGGTCTTATCCAGCGCGATGGTGCGCACCGCGCCGAGGGCTTCCAGCGCGGCCCCGCCTTTGACCAGGACACCGAGCTTGCTGGCCGCGCCGATCGCGGCGACCACGGTCACCGGCACCGAAATCGCCAGGGCACACGGCGACGCCGCCACTAACACGACCAGGGCCCGTTCGATCCACACCAACGGATCACCCAGCACGGACCCGATGGCAGCGATCAGGGCGGCGGCCACCATGATCGCCGGCACCAGGGGTTTGGCGATCCGGTCGGCCAGGCGCTGGGCGTCACCTTTACGGGACTGCTCGGCTTCCACGATCGCCACGATCCGGGCCAGCGAGTTATCCGCGGCGGTGCTGGTGACCTCGACCTCCAGCACGCCGGTGCCGTTGATCGACCCGGCGAACACCTCATCACCGGGCCCGGCTTCCACCGGTACGGATTCGCCGGTGATCGCCGAAACATCCAGGGCGGTGCGCCCCGACACGATGGTGCCGTCGGTGGCCAGGCGTTCGCCGGGTTTGACCAGCATCCGATCGCCGACCCGCAACTCGCTTGGGGTGATGGTGGTTTCGGTGCCGTTGCGCAGGACGGTGGCCTGATCGGGGACCAGGGACAGCAACGCGCGCAGGCCGCGGCGGGTGCGGGCCAGTGAGTATTCTTCGAGGCCCTCGCTGATGGAGAACAGGAACGCCAGCATGGCGGCCTCGCCGACCTCGCCGAGGATCACCGCACCGACGGCGGCGATCGTCATCAGCGTGCCGACCCCGATCTGGCCTTTGGCCAGCCGCCGCAGGGTGGAGGGCACGAACGTCGCAGCCCCGACCGCCAACGCCAGCGCGTACAGGCCGGTCTCGACCGGCCGCGGCCCGTCGGCCCAGCCCACGACGTAGCCGGCCAGCAGCAGCACCCCGGCCGCGGCGGCGGCGCGCAGTTCGCTGACCTCCCAGAGCCGTTCGGGTTCGCGTTCGTCCTCGTCGCGGTCGTCGTTGCCGCAGCCGCACGCCTCGCTCATCGTGTTGCCTTCTTCCGCGTGGTGGGGTGGCCGTAGTTGGGGCACAACGCGACCGCGTTGCCGGTGGCCTCCAGGACCGCTTCGGCGGCGCGAAACATCTCCAACAGTTCCGGGCGGGCCAGTCGGTACACCGAGGCCCGGCCCTGCGGCCGGTAATCGACCAGGCCGCAGTCGCGCAGGCAGGCCAGATGCGCCGACACCGTCGACTGCGCCAACCCCAGCTCGCCGGTCAGATCCACCACCCGGGCCTCACTTACGGCCAGGCGGCGCAGGATCGCCAACCGGGTGCCATCGGACAGGCTGTGAAACAACGCCGTCGCCGCATCCAAGCTCCCGCACACCGGGGCCTCGACCACACCACTTTTCATCGCCACACGACGATGATAGCGTCACACATCATTGATCGGTCAAGCCGGGCAACATCGCCAAGCAACGATGCCGGGGTGGGTTTAGTCAAGCCGGCCGGGAAGGGAGCGTGCGCGATGGCCTATGCGGCGCTGGGCTTGTTTGTGGTGTTGATGCTGGTGATCGGGGCGTGGCGGCGCCGGATTCAGCTGGCCCGCACCGGCGACAGCGGCAACCGGCGCGGTTGGCGCCCCGAGCCGACGCTGGAGTGGTGGGCGCTGGCGGTCGCCGATGTGGGGTATCTGCTGGTGGGGGTCGGGGCACCGGCCGCCGCCCTGGCCGGCCTGTCTGCCCTGGGCGTTTTCGACCGCGGATGGGTGCAGGGGTTCGGGGTCGTGGTCGTGGCCGGCGGGATCGTGCTGACCTTGGTCGCGCAGTTGGGGTTGGGGGCGTCGTGGCGGATCGGGGTCGACGACACCGAAACCACCGAGCTGGTCACCACCGGCCCGTTCGCGTTGGTGCGCAACCCGATCTTCACCGCGCTGCTGGCCACCTTGATCGGCCTGGCTCTGATGGTGGGCAACCTGGTGGCGATCGCCGGGCTGGTGATCGCGGTCGTCGGGATCGAGGTGCAGGTGCGTGGGGTGGAGGAACCCTATCTGCGCCGGGTCCATGGCCGCGCCTACACCGACTACGCCGCTACGGTGGGCCGCTTCCTGCCGTGGATCGGCCGCATCCGCGATCATCAGATGATGCGGGGCCGATGATGTTGCCCGACACCACCATTGACTTCACCACGGTGGAGGTGACGGTGGCCTTCGTCGACTTGGCCGGCTACAGCGTGCTCACCGAGGCCTGCGGCGATCGCGAGGCCGCGTGGTTGGCGGCGCGGCTGGCCGACCTCGCCCACGCCGCCGTCGGGCCCGGGGTGCAGGTGGTGAAGACGATTGGGGATGCGGTCATGCTGGCCGCCGCCACCCCCAGCCAGATGATGGCCACGATCACCGTCCTGGCCGACCGGGTGGCCGCTGCCGACGGATTTCTGCCGATACGGGCCGGCAGCCACCACGGGCCCGCCATCGGTCGCGGCGGCGATTTCTTTGGGCATGCGGTCAATATCGCCGCCCGCATCACCGCCCTGGCCGGCGCCGGCGACGCGGTGGTGACCGACGCGATCGTGCCGGCGGCCACCGGGATCGGGTTGCCCACCACACCGATCGGTGCGCCGGTGCTGCGCAATATCACCACCGCGGTCCCACTGCACCGGATCGCGCTGGCCGCGGCCCGTTATCCGCGTGACCCGGTCTGCGGCATGCGTATCGACCCGGCGACCGCACCCGCTCACCGCCACCACGGCGGCCGGGATTGGTGGTTCTGCTCGGCCGACTGCGCCGACCGATACGCCAGCACCCCACGCCTCTACACATCACCCGCCGCGATCATCACCGGTGAACGGCTGCGGACATGACCGCAGGCTGGAGCCGCAACCGGCTCAAATTCGCTCTCGCGGGGCCGCTGTTCGAAGCCGGTAACCGGTTCATCCCCGGGCGTCCGCACGATCGGCTGGCCCAACTGGTCGCCGACCAGCACCCGCGGCGGGTGCTCGAACTGTGCGGCGGCACCGGGTACGCCGCCCGCCTCCTCGCCGACAAGTCCCCGGCCACACGGGTGGATTCGCTCGACATCTCCCCGGAAATGCTGGCCGTGGGCTGCCGCCGCCTCACCCGCGCGGGGATCGGCACTGTGGTGCTGCATCACGGCGACGCCGCGGCATTACCGTTCGGCGACAGCACTTTCGATGTGGTGATGAGCGTGTTCGGCTGGCACGAACTGCCTACCGAGACCCGCCACCGCGCCCTCGATGAAACCCGCCGCGTGCTACGCCCGGGCGGCCAGGTCATCGCCGTCGACCTCGACCCGCCACCCACCGCCCGCGCCGTCTTCGATCGCTATATGCGGTTCGCCGAGCGACCCCACGCCCGCGACGTGCTGGGCACCGGCCTGGCCGACGCGTTCACCGCCCACGGCCTGACCGTCACCAGCGGCCAGCCCGCCCGCAGCTGGGCCCGACCCTTCCAAATCGTTCACGCCCAGAAAGGGGCATATTGAATGGCGCGCATCAGCCGTATCTTGCTCACCGCGTTCCTCATCGCCGCCATGGCGATCGGTGTGCTGGTCTACCTGTCGGTGCGTGACCGCGGCGCGGCCGGCTCGGCGCTGCCCGACCCCGGCGCGGTGGGGCAGGTGGTGCGCGAAAACAGTCACCGGCTGAACTCGGTGCCCGACAGCCAGGTGACGTTTGTGGAGTTCCTCGACTTGGAATGCGAGGGCTGCCGGGCGGTCTACCCGGCGATCGAACAGGCTCGGGCCGAGTACGGGGACCGGGTGAACTTCGTCATCCGCTACTTCCCGCTGCAAGCCCACGTCAATGCCGAGCGGGCTGCCCGGGCGGTGGAAGCCGCCGCCCAGCAAGGCCACCTGGAGGCGATGTATCGCAAGATGTATGACACCCAGGCGCAATGGGGTGAACAGCGCACCCCGGCCGACGAGGTCTTCCGCGGATTCGCCGCAGAACTCGGCCTCGACCTGGCTGCGTTCGACACCGCCTACGCCGATCCGGCCACCGTGGAACGCATCCAGCTCGACGTCGCCGACGGCCGCGCCCTGGGCGTGCAAGGCACACCGACCTTCTTCCTCAACGACACCCGCATCCAACCCCACAGCTACCAGGACTTGACCAAGGCGCTCGACGACGCCCTCGCCGCCAACTAGCCGCGGCCATTCCGGACGGGAGGTTTCACCCTGATGGCCATCACCGCACTGATCCTCTACATGATCTTCGCTGCCCTGGGGTTCGGGTGGCGCAGCTGGACCCAGTACCGCCACACCGGATCGACCGGATTCCGCGGAATTCACGGCCGCCCCGGATCGCTGGAATGGTTCGCCGGCGCCGGGTTCGTCGCCGCTATCCTCGCCGGCCTGGCCGCGCCGCTGCTGCAACTGCTCGGCATCCTCACCCCCGTTGCGCTCCTGCAGGCCCCAACCATCCAGACGACCGGCACCGTGTTGGCGATCGCGGGGATTGCCGCCACCCTCTACGCCCAACACGACATGGGCCAATCGTGGCGCATCGGCGTCGACCCCAGCGAGACAACCACATTGGTCCGCCATGGGGTGTTCGCGCGGGTGCGCAACCCCATCTTCACCGCCATGCTGATCTTCGCCGCCGGGATCACCCTGATGACACCCAACCCGCTGGCCCTGGCCGCCTTCCTGGTGTTGCTGGTGACCATCGAACTGCAGGTCCGCGTCGTCGAAGAGCCCTACCTCAACACGGCCCACGGCCAGGCCTACCGCGACTACTGTGAAACCGTCGGCCGGTTTGTTCCCCACATCGGACGCATCCGAGACGTCTGACCGCCGACGCGAGGTGACCCATGCCCGCACGGAATGACCGCAGCGCCCGCTGGAACCGGTACTGGGACAAGAAATCCCGCACCTACGACCGCGAGATCGGGTTTTTCGACCGCCACCTGTTCGGCGACTCCCGCCAGTGGGTCTGCAGCCAAGCCACCGGCGACGTCTTGGAGGTCGCCATCGGCACCGGCCTCAACCTGCCCTTCTACCCCGACACCGTCAACCTGACCGGGATCGACTGGAGCGAACACATGCTCGAGCTGGCCCGGCAACGCGCCGCTGAGCTGGGCCACCCCGCCACCCTGCAACACGGTGACGCCCACCAGCTGCGGTTCGACGACGCCAGCTTCGACACTGTGGTGTGCACCTTCGGGCTGTGCGCCATCCCCGACCACACCCAAGCCCTCGCCGAAATGACCCGAGTGCTGCGCCCCGGCGGCCGGCTCATCCTGGCCGATCACATCCGCAGCAACACCACGCCAGTCCGCGCTGTGCAGCGACTGTTGGAGCTGGTCACCGTGCCGCTGGGCGGTGAACACTTCCTGCGCCGACCCCTGCAGCACCTGCGCGCGGCGAACAACCTCGACATCGATCGCGTCGAACGGTTCACCCTCGGGCTGGTCGAACGCGTCGTTGCCCGCAAAACCGCCACCAGCTGACGCACACGGCGGCGGTGTGTTCGAGCCAGGACACTCTCACGAAAGAAGCCGCACATGACCGACATACCTCGACGTGGCGCACTGACCATCCTCGGCGCAGCCGGGGCCGTGGCCGCCTTGGCATATGTGTTGCGCACGACCACCATTCGGATGCCCACCGGCCGAGCCGACGGACCCGGCATGATGGGCGGAGTCTCAGGCACCGACATGGACCGCTACATGACCATGTTCGCCCGCCACACCGAACTGCGACGCACCGTCGAGAACATCCCGGGCGGGATCCGCACCACCACCGAATCCGACGCCCCCGACCTCGTCGCCCAACTGCATGCCCACGTGTCCTCCATGTATGACCACCTCAGCCAAGGCGCCGAGGTGACCTGCATGAGCGCCAGCCTGCCCACCCTGTTCCGCCGAGCCACCGACTACCAACGCCGAATCACCCTGACCCCCAACGGCGTTGATGTCACAGAAACAGCCACCGATCCCGCCCTCACCGACGCCATCCGCGCCCACGCCGCCGAAGTCACCGGCTTCGTCACCGACGGCATGCCCGCCATGATGGGGCCCATGATGGGCGGCGGGATGATGGGCGGTGGCGGAATGATGGGCTCGTAACGGCCCAGCCCAGCCCAGCCCGGCGGGTCAGCCGCCAGGCGCCGCGGACCGTTTCCGACGCACGGTGCATTTGCCACCGCGACGTTGACCGACCTGCACCCGAGCTCCGATCCCGCACCCGGCTATCCGCTAGCCGGGCGGTTGTGGGGAGGCCACGGTATCCGTGCGGGCCGTCAACGGCACAGTAACCCCGGTGATCCCCGGCTTCGAGGCGATGGGGACCGATCACCGCAGCTATCCGGTGTTGTGGCAGCTGGCCAGCCCCGCCGGCATCCCCGCTGCGACGCTCGCCGAGGGCGCCACCGCCACGGGCAAGGTGTATTTCGATGTCACCGGCGCCGACCCCGCCGCGGTGATATACACCCGCGGCGGCGCCCGCCCGGCGATGATGTGGTGCGACATGGCGGCCATGGCGCCGATGATGGCGATGCCGATGGACGACTGCCCCTGCTGCGGTCCTGACTGCGCATGCTGTGCGGGCAAGCCGTGAGAATAGGCCTTCGCCGCGCCACTCGTGACGGCCCGCCGCGGGGCTATTCACCACGGTGACCGCACGCCTCGAAAGCAACCCCGACAGCACCCCTTGGGCTACGTGCAGCAGTTCGGGTCGAGCACCACGCACAGGGCTTGCAGGGCTTCGGGTTTCACCCGGTGAAAAACGTTCATGCCGCGCCGATCGGAGATCACCAGCCCGGCCTTACGCAGCTGCCCGAGGTGATGACTCACGGTGGATTCGGCCAGATCGAGCACCGCGGCCAGATGCCCGCTGGTCTCCTCCCCGGGGCGCGAACTGAACAGCAGCGACATGATCTTCACCCGTACCGGGTCGGCCAGCGCCTTCAGCCGCATCGCCACCTCCAGGGCATCGGCGTCGCTGAGCGGCCCGGCGGCCACCGGGGCGCAGCACACCGGGGCGGACATGTCGATCACGGGCAGCGCTTTGGGCATGACAACCATCCTGCCACAATTCTTGACATATATCGAAAAGGTGGCATTCTGAGCGGGACGCGTCAGTTCGATATATGTCTTATCCCTAGTGGAGGTGGATCATGTCCCGTGTTCAGTTAGCGCTCAACGTCGACGATCTCGACGAGGCGATCACGTTCTACACCAAACTGTTTGGCATTTCCCCGGCCAAGGTGAAGCCCGGTTACGCCAACTTCGCGGTGACCGAGCCGCCGCTGAAGCTGGTGCTGCTGGAAAACCCCGGCAAGGGCGGCACCATCAACCACCTCGGTGTCGAGGTGGAATCCAGCGACAAGGTGCACGCCGAGATCGCCCGACTGACCGGCGAAGGCCTGTTCACCGACGAGGAGATCGGCACCACCTGTTGTTTTGCCACCCAGGACAAGGTCTGGGTCACCGGCCCGGCCGGCGAGAAATGGGAGGTCTACACCGTGCTGGCCGACTCCGAGACGTTCGGCACCAGCCCCCAGCTGCTCGACGGCGGCGAGGCTGACCAGGGTGGTGACGTCTGCTGCGGCGGCACCGCTGCCGCAGCACAGGCCGAGCCCGAAACGGCCAAGACCACGTCCTGCTGCTGACCCCAACCCCCGGCACCAAGGGCCCACCATCGCCATGATGGTGGGCCCTCCGCGATCGACCACCCCGACTTGACGATGGATTCGATGAGTATCAATATTGATGTATGTCGAAATCATCGGTTCAGGTCGACGAGACGTGCTGCCCACCCGGGGCCCTGCTGCGCGAACCCCTCACAGCAGCTGAGTCCATCGATATGGCGGTCAAGCTCAAAGCCCTGGCCGATCCGGTGCGGCTGCAGCTGTTTTCGGCGATCGCCAGCCACGCCGGCGGCGAGGCCTGCGTCTGCGACATCTCGGTCGGGGTGGAGGTCTCCCAGCCCACGGTGAGCCATCACCTCAAAGTCCTGCGCGACGCCGGCCTGCTGACATCTGAGCGTCGAGCGTCGTGGGTGTATTACGCGGTGGTGCCCGATGCGCTGGCCAGCCTGACCGTCCTGCTGGGCGCGACCTCCGTCGACACGGTGGCGGGGGTGCCGGCATGACCGACACCACCACCGCGCCGCCGGTCGTGGGCAAGCTCTCCACCCTGGATCGGTTCCTGCCGGTCTGGATCGGCGCGGCCATGATCGCCGGGCTGCTGCTGGGGCGCTGGATCCCCGGCCTGAACACCGCGCTGGAAAACGTTGCGATCGACGGCATTTCACTGCCCATCGCGCTCGGGTTGTTGATCATGATGTATCCAGTGCTGGCTAAAGTCCGCTACGACCGCCTCGACACCGCCACCGGCGACCGCAAACTGCTGCTCTCCTCACTGGTGTTGAACTGGGTGCTCGGCCCGGCGTTGATGTTCGCCCTGGCCTGGCTGCTGCTACCGGATCTGCCCGAGTACCGCACCGGCCTGATCATCGTCGGGTTGGCCCGCTGCATCGCCATGGTCATCATCTGGAACGACCTGGCCTGCGGGGACCGTGAAGCCGCCGCCGTCCTGGTCGCCTTGAACTCGATCTTCCAGGTCATCATGTTCGCCGTGCTGGGCTGGTTCTACCTCTCCGTGCTGCCCGGCTGGCTCGGCCTGGAGCAGACCACCATCGACACGTCGCCGTGGCAGATCGCCAAATCCGTGCTCATCTTCCTCGGCATCCCACTGGCCGCCGGCTACCTCTCGCGGCGCATCGGCGAACGCACTAAGGGCCGCGACTGGTATGAGTCGAAGTTCTTGCCGCGGATCGGGCCGTGGGCGCTCTACGGGCTGCTGTTCACCATCGTGATTCTCTTTGCCCTGCAAGGTGATCAGATCACCAACCGGCCTTTGGACGTGGCCCGCATCGCGCTACCGCTACTGGCGTATTTCGCCATCATGTGGGGCGGCGGTTACCTCCTCGGCACGCTGCTGGATCTCGGCTACGAGCGGACCACCACGTTGGCGTTCACCGCGGCGGGCAACAACTTCGAACTCGCCATCGCCGTGGC
>JAGQTW010000374.1 GCA_020438785.1 Mycobacterium sp.
AGCTCCATGGTCGGCGAGCAGAACAGGATGGGCAGCCGGCCCTCGCGGAACCGCTTCTCCCGCTCCTCACGCCGGTCGTAGGGCACCTGGGCGGTGTGCTCGCGCGCCTCCATCCCCGTGAGGGCGTGGGCCAGGGTCCGGTAGAGCTCTTTGAAGAAGGGGTTAATGCGGCCTCGCTTCTGGTTGCCCCGGATGGGGTCCTCGGCGCGGAATTCCCCTGGTGCTGAACGCCATTCGATGAGGCTGCTCTTGATCTGGTATCCCGTGCGCTTATTGGGTCCGGGCAGCTCCGACAAGATGCTGGCGCCGGCCATCACTTTCAGCAGCGCAGCGATGACCGCCTCGGCGTCGGCAGGTTTGAGGGCATGCTCATGCAGCGGGAAGCGGTCGGGGCGGCGCAGCCAGCGGCCGTAGAGACCCAGGCCGGAGACATATAGGTCACCGCCGAAGGCGGGTGAGCCCTTCGTACGCCCCCCCGGATAGGCGATGCCGGCGTACACCCCGGTCTCGTCGGTGAGAGTCCATGGTGCTTTGAGCCATTGGGAGCTGAGCCGTTTGACCGAGTCGTACTTATCCTCGGTTAAGAACTCCGACTCGATACACAGGTTGCGGCGCAACTCATCGAGCAGGACGTGCATGATCGCTGCACGGGTCGTCGGCTCGGCGGAGGCCAGCGGCTCAATGGTGTTCTGCCACTTCGCTTCATCGGCGGCTACCGCGTCGATGCCGGTGTAGGTCAGGCTGAGTTGGCCGGTCTGCTCCAGGTTGGGCATGGTGATGCGCCAGCCCCGTTTGAGGTCTGCCCAAACCCGATAGGAGACGACGTCACGCAAGGTGCTGTTGATCTTCTTGGCCGCGATGGCATCGTGCGCGGTGTCGGGGTCGCGGGCGAAGTGTCGGAGGTCCCCGCCGAGAGCTTTGACGATCTCGCGGCCGATGTCCTCATCGGTCAGTGGCTCGTCGGGGTCGCGTTCCTGCTGTTGGAGCGCGGCTCGGTAGAGCGCCGAGCGCACCAGGCCGACGAGTACGAAGTCGTTGAAGTGGCCTGCCTGCAGGCTGGCGTCTTGCCGGTTGTCGGTGAATGCCAGGAACTTTCTGGCGTCCTCGTCAAGATCGGTCTGGGTGCGCAGCACGCGCACTACCGATTGGGTCAACACGGTGACGGCGCTGGCCCGCCCTTCGGTTCCCAGACTGGCGACCCGGGAGAACTCCGACTGTTGGGAGCTTTCGTAGCTGGTCTTGCAGGAGGGGCAGAAGTCCAGGCGCCCGAAGAACGCCACCGCAAGCCCGTCGTCGTCGTCCAGCACGGTGCCGTACTGATCGACCCGGTAGGCCGTCGGCAGCCGGGTTTCACGCGCTTTGTCGAAGGAGCGGGTGCCGTCGTCGGTGATGATCCAGTCGTCGGGAACTCGTTCCAGCAGGGCAGTGTTGGAGGGCTCCGGCCAGTCTCCGTCGGACAGGTAGAGCAGCCCTGTGGCCTCGGCCTGTTCACCGCGGGTGTCGTTTAGTGGGCGGGGGCTGAACTTCTCCCCACCCTTGTCGAGGCTGACCACCAGGAAGTCCTGGCCGCATTCGCGGCAGAACGCCAGCGGGAACAGCGGCCGGCCGAGTGGTTCGATGGGTGCGCTGCGCTGATACTGGGTGGTCAGGTAGCGGGTGGCGGCCGGCTCCAAGGTCGTGTAGACGGTGTCGCCCTTGCCGATGAACTGGTGCAGCTTGAACGCGAAGAGTGGTCGCCCGCCTGGGTCGCGCACTCGTGAGCCGGTCAGCAACAAGTCGCGCAGTTGGCCGCGGCACGTGTCTTCGCCGATGCCGGTCAGCTGGTGCAGGTCGGTGGCCGCCGCGCTGAGTTTCTTCGGCGACTGGCGGGCAAGCCTTCCTTCGTCGTCTTTGTCCAGGCCGAACGTCTCCTCAACCCAGACCGCCAGCGGGTCGCGATGCAACTCCTCCCAGGTGCCCGGGGTCGGGGCCCGCAGGCGTGCGGTGAGGGCTGCGGTGTCGACATCGCCAGTGGTGGCGCGGCGCAGGGTCTCTCCGATGACATTGCTGGGGGCGATGGGGGTGCCGAAAATCCGGGTGGCCAGATCGGCGACCTGCTGGCGCTGCTCTGCTTTGGTTCCTGGCCCGGCCAGGGTGGCACTGGTGCCGATGCATTGCAGTTCCGTGGCCCCCACGGCACCGCGCAGCCGCCGCACCAACATCGCGACGTCGGCACCCTGCCGTCCCCGGTAAGTGTGCAGCTCGTCGAGCACCAGGAAGGACAGGTTGGTGGCCCCGGTGATCAGCGCCGCACGCTCCACGGGGCGGGTGAGCATCAGCTCGAGCATCACGTAATTGGTGAGCAGGATGTCCGGAGGGTTGGCCAAGATGTGTTCCCGTTTGGTCCGGTCTTCCTGGCCGGTGTACCGCTCGAAGGTGACCTTGGGGTTGACCCTGCCGAGGAACTTCTCCAGCTCGTTGAGCTGGCTGTTGGCCAGAGCGTTCATTGGATATACGACGATGGCTCGCACCCCGTTGCCGGACCCCTCTCGCAGCACCCGGTCGACGATCGGGACGATGTAGGAGAGTGACTTCCCTGAGCCGGTGCCCGTTGTCAGGACGTAGGACTCGCGGCGGGTGGCGACCTCGAACGCGTCGACCTGATGGCGATGGAAGGCAAGTTCGGTTCCCGGATCATGCTCGCCGGTACGCAAGCGGAAGATGTCGCGTGCGGCGGGCGCCAGCACCGCGTTATCCACCAGTTGGCTGACGGTCCCGCCGGACTCAAAGGCTGGGTTGAGCGCCAGCCACGGCTCGGGCCAGAGCAAGCCCCTTTCGATCTCAGCGTCAACCTTGGCCTTGACCCTTTCGTCTTGGATGTTGAGGAACCCCTCGACGAACGACCGGTAGTCGCCGAGCACCTCGTCGAGCACCCCGAACGCGTCCACACCCACCCCGCTTCCCCGGACGGCGGCCAAACCTGCGCAGTGCCGATCTCTAATCCGTGAGGCGAGGCTACCTATAGGCGGCGACGACGCTGGGCTTAACGTGCCGTTTTCGCGGAAGGCTGGGTTCTCGACGAACTTCCTGACGTGCCCGCTTCTACAAGCTGGCACCGAGATCAGTGCCAGGGCCTGTCCGGCCGGTGCCGCGGGCGGCGACTCGGGCGGCGAGGTTGCGGTAGACCTCGACGAGGTTGTCCCGGCGGGTCAGCAATGCCGTCGCTTCGCGGTGGGTGTCGTCGTCGGGAATCGCGCTCAGATCGCTGAGATGTCTGGCGGCCCGGGACAGCGCACTGTCCGCGGTGGCGTTGCGCGGGGTTTCGCCCAACTGTTGAGACCAGGGCAGCGTGGCTGCCAGCGCCGCGGTGAGGTGGCGGCTGGGACCGGCGGCGGCCGCGGGGTAGGTGACCAGCAGGAGTTTGGTGTTGGTCGCTCCGGCGTGGGTGGTCAGGCGGCGCAGTTGGGCATCGTCGAGGTGGTCGGCGTCGTCGACGATGACCAGTGTCCCCGGAGGCGGTGTCCACTCACCAGAGGTGAGTTTGTCGATGGCATCGCTGGGGGAGGCGGTGGCGTTGGAATATCGGTGGCGGCGAGCGTGGTCATTCGCGGCCGGGCTGGCCGGGATGGCGAGCACTTTGGCGTCGCTGTGATGGGCGGCGAGGGCCACCGCGCGGATGGTCGCCAACTTCTCGCTGGGGTCTGCCACCTGCAACAGTTGCACTGCCATATCGCTGTCGACGAGGTTGCCCACGACGGCCCGTCCGGCATCCGAAAGGGCCGCCGTCGCCGACTCGGGGCAGTCCGCGTAAACCCCGGCGGGGCTGCGTAGCCCGGCTGATTCGACCAGTTCGATCTCCTCGCGCATCTGGTCGAGTTCACGGGTGAGATCGAGAGCGCCGTGGGACCGCTCGGCGAAGACGCGAGCCGCGGCGGCCTCGGCACGGCGAACCCGGTTATCGAGATCACGGGCCTGGATACGGGCGCGGGTGAGGACGGCGATGTCGGCTTCGACGGCGGCACGCCGTCGGTTATCCAGATCCCGGTCGGTGACGATGCCCTCTGGGCCACCGGCGATCTCCAGGAGTGCGGCGTGTGCGGCGTCCCGGTCATCGCGGGCGGAAACTGCAGCGGCGTCGATTACCTCGGTGTGCTGTGCCAGCTCGTCGCGGTGGGCCTGGAACCGGTCGGCGAGGTCGCGGTCGGCACGGGCGTCGGCGGCGGTGATCTGGCCGGCGAGCTGTCCCAGAAGGCTGTGATGGGTGTCGCGGCGGTGTTCGGCGGCCACCCATTCGGCGTGGGCGTGGGCCAGCTGGTGTTGGTAGGGGCGTTGTTCGCTGTGGCGGTGATGCAGCTCGGCGAGTTCGGCGGCCGCCGCGGTCTCGGCCGGTCCGCCGCCGAGTCGGAAGATCGCGTCGGTGAGGGCGGTCATCTCATCGCGGGCAGCGTCGCGGCGCCGCCGTAGCTCACTGAGGTCGGCATCAATGCTCGATGGGGTGGGCCGGTGGCGGGGCAGGTCGTCGAAGTCGAGGCCGCCCAGGTCGTCCTCGACGTAGCCGTAGTCGAGGTCCTCGGGGTCCGGGGGCGGCTCGTAAAGGTGGTCATCGGGCGGCTCGGCGGTCAGATCGACACCGGCCTGGCTGGTCTGCTCGC
>JAGQTW010000375.1 GCA_020438785.1 Mycobacterium sp.
ATCGGCTACATGTTCGTCAAGGCATTGCGTAACGAACTGTCCCGTCGCGGCCTGTCCCGTCCGGTGGTTGCGGTGGTCACCCACTCGGTGGTGAGCCTGGACGACCCCGCCTTCCAGAACCCCACCAAGCCGGTCGGTTCCTTCCTGGCGGAGGCCAAGGCCAAGGAGATGGCGGCCACCATGGGCTGGACCATCGCCGAGGATGCCGGCCGGGGATGGCGGCGCACCGTCGCCTCACCCCGGCCCACCGCGATCCTCGAGACCCAGGTGATCCGTCAACTGTTGGACAGCGGCGCGATCGTCGTCGCCGTCGGCGGCGGCGGTATCCCGGTGTCCGTCGAACCCGACGGCACGGTGCTCGGTGTGGAAGCAGTGGTGGACAAGGACATCGCGTCCGGTCTGCTCGCCCACGACCTCAACGCCGAGTTGTTGATGATCCCCACCGGGGTGCCGCGGGTCGCCATCGACTTCGGCACCCCCCAGCAGCGCTGGCTGGAGACCATCACCGTCGAAGAGGCACGCGAGTTCATTGCCTCGGGACAGTTCGGCAAGGGCTCGATGGAACCCAAGGTCGAGGCCGTGGCGGATTTCGTGGCGAGCACGCCGGGCTCCACCGGGGTGATCGGCGCGGCTGAGGAGATTCCGGCGATCCTGGCCGGCGAGTCCGGAACCCGGATCGTCGGTGCACCCACTTCCGCGACCGCGGCTCCGCAGCCGGACTCCGGTGCGGTCCTGCTGGCGGTAAACGGCACCCTGATGCGCGGCCTGAAGCTCTCGCCCAACATGGCCGCGGCCGGCGCGACCTTTGTCCGCGAGACCAGAACCGAACCCGTGTACCGACTCTGGACGATCAACGACGACCATCCGGCGATGATCCGCGTCACCGACTCTTCCGGCGTGGCCGTCGCGGTGGAGGTGTGGTCGGTACCCGCCGCCGGTCTGGCCGGAATCCTGCTCAACGAACCGCCCGGGCTGTCGATCGGCAAGGTTCGCCTCGAGGACGGCTCGACCGTGCTCGGAGTGATCGGTGAACCGGCCCTGGTGGAGGGGCAGCGGGAGATCACCGAACACCAGGGCTGGCGGGCATACACCGCGGCGGAGGGAGTCTGATGACCGTCCTGGGCAAGAACGTGCTGCCCGAGGCCAAACTCGGCACACTCCCGTTCTGGCGGCAGTACCTCCGTGGCTTCTCCCAGTGCGCCTTCCAGGCCAACGAGATCACCGGCCTGCTGTTCGTCATCGGGGTGCTGACATTCAGTTGGCGCATGGCGGTGTTCTATGTCCTCTCGGTGTTCATCGCCACCGTGGTCGCCCGGCTGCTTAAGGCCGACCGCACCCTGCTGGATCTGGGCCTGTTCGGCTTCAACTCCGGCCTCATGGGTCTGGCGATGGGCAACTTCTACGAACCCGACCTCGCGCTGTGGGTGTGGGTGATGGTGCTGGCCGCCGTGGTGGCGGTGGTCGCGGTGGCGATGGGGAAGTGGTTACCGATTCCGTTCCTGGCCGCCCCGTTCATCGTGACGTTCTGGGTCATCTGGTTCATTGCCGACGCCCGGCCGGAGTTGATCAAACTCGACTTCGGTCCGTGGCCGGTGGAAGACGTGAAATGGGTTGTGGCGCTGGTGGACGCGCTCGGCGCGACGCTGTTCGCACCCGCGATCCTGACCGGGGTGTTCTTCTTCCTCGGCGTGCTGGTGAGCAACTGGCGCCATGCCGTGATCGCGTTGGTGGCCGCCTTCATCGCGGTGGCGCTCGCCGCCCACATCGGTACCGCCGGTGGGGCGATCAACACCGGGTTCGTCGGCTTCAACGCCGTCCTCGCGGCGCTCGGTGCCGCGGCCGTCCTGGAAGGCGACCTGCGGCTGGCCATTCTCGCGGCCCTGCTCGGAACGTGGTTCTTCAGTTACATCAACCGAAACGCACCCGTGCCCGCCCTCGCATCGGGCTTCGTACTGGCGGTGTGGACGGTGATGTTCCTCGATTGGCTGCACCGGCGCTTCGGGCCGCGGCCGGCGACCCCACCAGCGACCCGGGACGTCCAGCCAGCCGTCTGAAATCGAACCTTTCGGCCATTTGGGGTTGGTCCACGCCCAGCCTCCGTGGGGTGGAGAATTGGTCGTCGGATGCTGTCCGCGTGTGGGAGTGTGACCTTGACGGAACCCGATGATGCTGAAGCAGAAGCGATCCGGGGGGTCGTAATCAAGGCCGCGTTCGACGAACTCGTCGATCGCGGCATCGATCGGTTCACGGTCGACCGCGTCGCGAAGCGGGCCGGTGTCGAGCCGGACGTCATCATCGCGATCTGGGGCGACCGCCGCATCCTGCTGATGGACGCGGTGCTGTCCAGTTCCGAATCGGTGATCCCCATCCCGGACACCGGCACCTTGCGCGGTGATCTGGCGCTGGCGTTCGATGCCGCCGTCACCATCGCCTCCACCCGGGAGGGCCGCCGACAGTTGTACTCCATGCTGCCCCGTGGGCGGGATTTCGACCCCACCGAGGTCCAGCGGGACTTCTGGGACAACCGTCTGATCGCCTGGGCGGTCACGTTCCGCCGTGCCCAGCAGCGCGGCGAACTGCGCGAGGGAATCGACCCGATGGCCGCGACCCGGATGCTGGCCGCCGCGGTCAATTTCGATGTGCTGTTCGCCGACAATCCCATCAGCGCCGAGTACGTCGAGCAGGTCCTCGACATGTTCCTGCATGGAGTTGTCCGGTAGCAGAGCGCCCGGCACGCTACGGTCTCTCGCATGAGTGACGATCAGATGTTGGTCCTGAACCGCGCCGACCTCGTGGGACTCGGCCTGAGCTGGGCAGAGATCATCGATGTTCTCGAGGACGCCTTCCTGCAGAAGTCGCGCGGTCTGGTGCAGAACCCGCCCAAGCCCAAGGTCACGTCCCGGGGGGATTCCGCCTTCATCCACGCGATGCCGGCCTACCTGGGCGGTTCGGACCGGATCGGCATCAAGTGGGTGGCCGGCTACGAAGGCAACCACGCCAAGGGCCTGCCCTACATCTACGGCGCGGTGATCATGAACGACGCCGAGACCGGCCGGCCGATCGCACTGCTCGACGGTGGATGGATCACCGAGATGCGGACGCCGGGCGTCTCGGGCGTGACGATGCGGCATGTGCCGGGCGACCCCAAGCACCTGGCGATCGTGGGCTGCGGATTGCAGGGCCGCCGCCACCTGGAGGTCGCACTCGAGGTACACCCCGGGCTGACCCGGGTGACCGCCTACGACTACGTCGACGGCGTCGCCCAGAAACTGCTCGACAACGCCGGCGACCGGGCGACGAGGGTCGCCGACAGCCCCACCGATGCGGTCGAGGGAGCGGACCTCGTGATCACCACCATCACCGTGCCGCTCGAGCCCAAGATCGACTGCGCCAACACCGATCCCAACGCATTGCTGCTCCCGGTCGACTACGCCGACGCGATGGCCCAGGCGGCGTTCGACGGCGCGGTGATCTACAGCGTCGACGATCCCGGCCAATACAACTCGGTCATCGACATGTACTTCTCCGGTCTGCCCAAGCCCACCACCGACCTGGCGTCCGTGGTGTCCGGCAAGGTCGAGGTTCCCACCACCGGACGGCGCATGTTCCTCAATATGGGGATCGCCATGGACGACATCGCGCTGAGTTCGCTGGTGCTCGAGCGCGCTGCCGCGGCCGGGGTGGGCCGCTACATCGAATTCCCCTGATCGCTATCGAGCACCTAATGCTTTGATAACAAGGCAGTTACGGGCCGCGTTGCCGGGTCGGGCTTTCGGCCCGTGGTTGCTAGCTTGCACGGTGTGGTGGTGTCCCTCGAGAGCTCAGCCGTGCCTTGGATGCGCCGGGCGGCGGCGGTCGCCGCCATAACGCTGCTTTCCGGTGTGCTCACCCTGACCGGGCTGACGGCGCCCGCTGCCGCGTATTCCAGGGACGGTCTGCCGGTCGAACTGCTGGACGTGCCGTCGCCGGCGATGGGCCGCAGCATCCGGGTGCAGTTCCAGGGCGGTGGCCCGCACGCGGTCTATCTGCTGGACGGATTGCGCGCCCAGGACGACGCCAACGGCTGGGACATCAACACCGCCGCCTTCGAGTGGTACTACCAGTCGGGTTTGTCGTTGGTCATGCCCGTCGGCGGTCAGTCGAGTTTCTACAGCGACTGGTATCAACCCGCGGCCGGCAGCGCCGGCACTCTGACCTACAAATGGGAGACCTTCCTGACCCAGGAGTTGCCGACCTACCTGGCAGCGAACAAGGGCATCGCCCCGACCGGGAACGCCGTGGTGGGCCTGTCGATGTCGGGCGGTTCCGCGCTGACACTGGCGATCTGGCACCCCACCCAGTTCATCTTCGCGGCCTCGCTGTCGGGCTTCCTCAATCCGTCCATCGGTCTGTGGCCGACGTTGATCGGGGTGGCCATGAAGGATGCCGGCGGCTACCGGGCCTTCGACATGTGGGGCCCGACAAGCGATCCGGCGTGGCGTCGTAATGACCCGATGGTCAACGTGGGCCGACTGGTGGCCAACGGCACGGCGATCTGGGTCTACTGCGGTACCGGTGCGCCCTCCGATCTGGACAGCGACGGCGTCCCGACCGCCGGCGGCCTGTTCGCCGCCGGCTATCTGGAGAACATCACCCTGGACACCAACAAGGAGTTCCAGCGGAAATACCTGGCCGCCGGCGGACGCAACGCGGTCTTCAACTTTCCCCCGAGCGGAACCCACAGCTGGGGCTACTGGGGTTCGCAACTGCAGGCGATGAAGGGTGATTTGCAGCGCGTCCTCGGAGCGACGCCGGCCGGATGAAACATTCTGCACCGCAGCGCAATTTGCGAATCGCGTTCGGGTTGGGGTGAGGCGCGACCTACTCGGGTTGGGCGTACTGCCGTGCAACCCGGGCGACGAACTCCTGGAAGTAGGGCAGCTTGTCCGGAGGCACTATGCCGCGCAACATCATTCGCCACGCTCGGGCCTCATGCGCGAACAAGTCATCGCTGAGGGCATCCGAGAGCAGATGGCAGCCGAGGTCCACGGTGTGCAGCAGCTCGAACAGCTCGTCCGGGTCGATGTCGTCGCATACATCGCCCTCGAACACGGCATCATGTGCTGCCTTGACGTAGTGGTCCATTCGCTCGACGTAGCTTCGTGAACCCGCCGGGCTGATCTGGTACAGGCCCTGCCGGAGTCGATACCCGGATCGGACGATTCGGTCGTGGGTGGACAGGTCGGCGATTGCGAAGGTGACTCGGATGAGTTTCTCCAGCCCGGCCGACGAGGAGTCGGTGATGCGGCGGGTCACCTCCTCGACCCGCACCCCACCCTCGTCGATGATCGCGCCGGCCACCGCTTCCTTGTCCGCGAAGTGGTAGTAGAACGCGCCCTTGGTGGTCCCGGCCCGCTCGATGATGGCGGTCAGCGTAGTTTCGCCGTAGCCCACCTCGTCGAAGAGCTCGACGGCGGCATCCATGATCACCTGCCGGGTGACCTCAGCCCTGGGTTGTTTCGCCACAGTTCCGACCCTCCGGCGCGCGCCGCCAACAGTACTTTTGTATACGTCAGTATGCATCGTCACGGCTCGATCCGCCTGAGCTGAGCGGTCAGCCCGGCTTGGCCGTGCGGATACCGAGTTCCCGAACCCTGCTGGACAGGGTCGTTGCCCAATGAAGGACTTTCGTCCCTAGAGGTGGGTTCCCGAGTCCCTGGAGCGAGCGGTCAAAAGCGACATAAAGTAGGTTTTGGCTGCCAATGCGAGGTGAACCGTATGTCTCGCCCAAGACTGGCGGCGTGACGAAAGGAAGCTGGGTGCTCGGTACGCTCGTCGTCGTCGCTTTCTCCCTGGTTTTCTTTGGTACATCCGCGGTGGCGATGGTGAAGTTCGAGCGTCGCGCGCCGCGCCCCAAGACCACTACGCGCCAGCGGTTTTCAGTACCCAGCCACCAGGGCCCTCGCGAGTACGGCCACCACTACGAGGACCTCAATCCGCTTTAACGGTCGATGTGTTCGGCCCGCCGGCAGGAAGATCGGGCGCGTGCCCCCATTGCTGTCGGCGCCGCGGACCCCTGCGGACGGAGTTGCATAACTGCTGTTCAGATGGCGCCCCTCGCCAAAATCGCCTGATATTTCTGCTCAGCCACGCTCAACTCCCTCATCTAGGGAGTGTCAAGAATCAACCGAAGCAACTGTCAAGCATCAGCCGAAACACCGTCAGGCATCACCCGAACACCAAACGACAAGCATCAGCCGAGGTCATACATTCAGATGGCGCCCCCGGCAGGAATCGAACCTG
>JAGQTW010000376.1 GCA_020438785.1 Mycobacterium sp.
GTTCGCGTCGTTCGGCCTGACGCTGCCTGACCGCGGCGACCCGGCCGGCCGCCTCCTAGGCGATCAGCATCGCGACCAGCACCACCACCGCGATGAAGGCCTGGGTCACCGCCAGCCGCGCCGGTTGCGCCAGGTTCATCTCCGCGAAGGGCCCGCGCCCGGAGTCGGTCATGTAGTTCGCCGCGAACGCGAGCACCGCCCCGGCCAGCGCGGCCCCGATCACGTCGAGCCGGAACGCCGCCCAGGCCAGCACCGGCAGCAGCAGCAGCGAGGGCGGCGCCTCGATCCAGAAGGCCCACACGGACAGCGCGGCGGTCACCGCCATGACCAGCACCGTCTCGGCAAGCCGGGCGCGCAGGATATGGGATTGCTTGCGCCACAACAGGATCGGTGCGGCCACCACCAGGACGCCGATGCCGTCCCCGGCCCACCAGTGCAGCACGGCCACCGGCCGCGCGGTGTCGTGCTGCGCCGCGGCCATGGCCCCGCCGATCAGCCCGCCCACCAGCGGCCCCGCCAGGCATGCGGCCGCCACGAACCTCGCCAGGTCGGAGCGGTCCCGCAGGTCCGGCACCCCCTTGCACCACGCCAGCACCAGCGACGCCCCGATCAACGGCTCGACCGAATTGGCCAGGGCGAGCCCGGCCGCCGACCGCGGACTGGCCCCGTACCGCAGATCGACGGCGAATTCGGCGAGCACGATCGCGGCCACGATCACCGGCCACCGCGACCGCCGGTTGAGCACCATCGCGGCCAGCGTCACACCGGCGGGCGGGAAGAACGCCGGGCCCACCCCGGCGCCGAAACTCTGCCAGGCCAGCACCGCCCCGGCCAGGTAGGCCAGCGTCACCCAGCCGAACAGGCCCGCCGCCGAACCGACGCGGTCACGGCGATTCGGGCTGCTCACCCGACCAGCCTAACGACGCTGTGCGACCGAAAAGCTCGCCTCCACCTGGGCGCTGATCTTGACGTCCTCTGGACGCAGAACGAACTCCGGGGCATCGCCGCCGGGCGCGGGGGCCGCCGCCCGCATCGCCCTCGGCGCGGGACCGTCGGGGCGGCCCAGGCCGGTGTCGCTGATCTCGCGTACCGACACCGGGCCCAGGTCCAGGGCGTCGGCGTAATCCTGGGCACGGCGGCGGGCGTCGCGCACCGCGTTGCGCCGGGTCTTGCGCTCGACCTCGAGGCGGCGGCGTTCGGTCAACGCCCAACGGACGTATCCGATGCTGAGGCCCTCCACGGTCGCCGACCAGGCCACCCACCGGGCAAGTTCGTCGAAGTCGCGGAACTTGGCGGCGATCGACACGGTGGCCGAGTACACGAGCGGTAGTTGCTCGCCCTGCTCGTTCCACGGCCGGTGCGATCCGCGCCGCACCTGATCGACGGCGTACCACGTCACCGGTCCCCGCTTGGGGTGGTGCAACTCGTCGAGCGATCGCGCCACCTCGGCCAGCCCGGCGGCCACCGCCTCGAAGACCGGTTCAGGGGCCGGACCTTCCATCCCGACGGTGGCGTGAATCGTGGCCCGCTCGGGCGCCAGGGTGACGGTGTGGGCGCCACGAACGTTGATTTCGACAACAGTCATGGCGCCCACGATAGGGTGCGGCCCCTAGCGACGCCGCCCGTTGACGATCAGGTACTCCCACCCCATCGCCGGGGATCCCGCCAATGCGGCGTCGCTCAGCGCGGCCAGGTCGGCATCCAGCCCGGCGGCGTTCGCCGGGTCGATCGACGCGTACGCGGCGACCATCGGACCGTAGTTGGCCTTGAAGTAGTCGCGGAAGGCCGCGCCGTCGGGGAAGCTGCCGACCGCGAGGGTGCCGCGGCGGCTGTCGATCTCGACGCGGTCACCGAACAGTCCGCGGACGTAGTCCTCGTCCCCCCACAGCGGTGCCGGCTGCGTGCCCGGCGGCGGGGCGGGCAGGTACGGCTTCATGGTGGCGAACATCTGGCCGATGAAACCCTGCGGTGTCCAGCTGAGCACCGCGACGGTGCCGCCCGGGCGGCACACCCGGATGAGTTCGTCGGCCGCCTGCTGGTGATGCGGGGCGAACATGACGCCGATGCACGAGATCACGGCGTCGAACTCGCCGTCGGTGTACGGCAGCGCCTCGGCGTTGGCCTCACGCCAGTCGACGTCCAGACCGCCGGCGGTGGCCGCGGCGCGCCCGCGCTCCAGCAGGTCCGGGCACAGGTCGCTGGCGATCACCCGGGCCCCGGTCTGCGCCGCGGCGAAGGCCGCGTTGCCGGTGCCCGCCGCGACGTCGAGCACCCGCTGCCCGGCCCGGATACCCGCCGCCGCAACGAGTTCGGACCCGAGCGGACGCACCAGGTCGTCGGCCACGCTGGCGTAGTCGCCCAGCGCCCACACGGCGCGATGTTTGGCTTCCAGCTCACGATCGATGATGGTTGCACTCATTTCTGTTCTCCCTTCGAAGTGCCGAATTCATCGTGCGCGCCCCGGCTGAACCGACTCAAGTGCCGGATGTGAACCGGTACCGGTACAACATCTGTACTAGTCAGCGGGGCCGGGAGGGCGTCTACTGGACTCATGTCGACATATGGACAGTTCTGCCCGGTCGCCAAGGCGATGGAGCTACTCGACGAACGCTGGACCCTGCTGGTGGTGCGCGAATTGCTGAAGGGCAGCACCCATTTCAACGACCTGCGCCGCGGGGTGCCGAAGATGTCACCCGCGCTGTTGTCCAAGCGCCTGAAGACCCTGACCCGCGCGGGCCTGGTCGAACGTACCGAGATCGACGGGCGCACCTCCTACGCGCTGACCGAGTCCGGCCAGGAGCTCGCCGGTGTGGTGGACGCGCTGGGCGCCTGGGGCGTGCGGTGGATCGGCAACCTCGGCGACGACGACCTCGATCCGCACCTGCTGATGTGGGACATCCAGCGAACCATCCCGATCGACAGCTGGCCCCGGGCCCGGACCACGGTGGCCTTCCAGCTCGACGGCGTGGCGCCGAAGGTGTCGCGCTGGTGGTTGGTGGTGTCCGAGGGCGCGGTGGACATCTGCGATTTCGATCCCGGCTACGACATCAACGCCACGGTGGCCACCAGCCTGCGCACCCTCACCGAGATCTGGCGCGGCGACGTGTCGTGGTCCCGGGCGCTGCTGGACGGCAGCGCCGCGGTGGCGGGCGACACCGATGCGCGAAAGGCGCTGCCGCAGTGGATCGGTCAGTCCACCTTGGCGGCGATCCCCAGGCCGGCCTGAGTCAGTCCTTCAGGCAGGCCTTGGCGCCCTCGATCACACCGTTGCGGTAGTGCCGGATCCGCTCGAAGCCGGCGCCTTGGCGCTCGACGTCACCGTCGCCGCGGAACACCAGCAGCGCGGTGATGGCCTCGTCGAGGTCACCGGGTGACACCTGGAAGCTGCTGGTCTCCTTGCGGTTCTGCAGCAGGACGCTGGCGGTGTAGGCGCCGGCGAAGCAGTCGCCGCGCAACGACTGCACCTTCTCGTCGGACTGGTCGTTGGCGCGGGTCATCGCGGCCAGGGCGTACTGGGTGGCCAGCAGTGTCGCGACCGCGAAGTCGCCGCCCTGCTTGTACACGGTGGGCATCTCATCGACGTTGTCCCAGCCGATGTAGTCGTCCGGCACGCAGTAGAACAGCGAGTAGCCGGTGGTCGGCTTTCCCCCGCAGAGCGGCGGGCTGGCCGGGTTGAACGGCTCCAGGCCCTTGACCGGCACCCACTTCTGGCCGTCGGTCAGTTCGGGATAGACCTGGCTCCAGTAGTCCTCGAGGTCGTAGGGCACCCCGTTGATGACCGAGTCGTACGGCATGTCCCCACCGCTGGCCTGGTCCTGGGCATCGTTGAAGGGCAGTTCGATCACCACCGGGTTGTCGTCGCGGTAGGCCTTGCACGCGGTGGGGCCGTTGTCGTAGCCGTCCTGGAACGCGCCGACCCGGTCGAACCCGCTGCCGTGCGCGTTGGGGTCGATCTTGCTGGTGCCCGGTGAGTCCCGGAGTTCCAGGATGCCGGCCAGTGCCTCGTCGAGTTGGCCGTTGTTGACCTTGTACACCCCGGAGTCCTGGGCGTGTTTGGCCCAGCCGCCGGCGAAGCAGTCGGCCTGCAGTTCTCGGGTCACCGTCCGGGCGGTGAAGTGCGAGCGCTCCTGAATGGCGTGGCCCCACTCGTGGGCGAGCACGATCGGGATGACGAAATCGCCGAAGTTGGAGCGCAATTCGGGCAGCAGCCCTTCGGAGTCCCAGGCCACCACGTCCTTGGTGCTGCAGTAGAACGCGTTACCGGAGATGTCGGAGGCGTCCGCGGCACACGGCGGCAGATCCCCGGAGGTCGGGATGACGGCGTAGAAGCCGCCTTCCACCGGCTCGTACTCCCCGCCGTAGAGCTTGGGGTACTCCTCGGCCCAGTATTTCTGCAGGTCGGCGATCGCGGTCATGGCGATCTCGTTCACCGGGTTGGCCTCGTCGCCATTGATCTTCACGCCGTCGGCCGCGGCGGTTGTCTGGGCCGCCTCCGACTTCGGGGTGGCCGCCACGGGTTTGGAGCCGCCGCAGGCCACCAGCACGATGGCCACCGCGGCGATCGGTAGCACCTGAATTCGCATGAACGAAGGTTAGCCACCACTAACCCGGCCCGCGATGGTTACCGCAAAACCGGCATGCGTGCCGGCGACCGCGCGTTGCTGCTACTTGATCAGCGGGTCGCGCGGCATGCCGAGGATGCGCTCGGCGATCTGGTTGCGGGTGACCTCCGAGGTGCCGCCGGCGATGGCCATACCGCGGGCGCCCATGGCCGCGCGGGCCGCCAGCTCCCCTTCACCACCCTCGAGCGCCAGCTCCGGGCCGAGCAGCGATGCGGCGATGGCGCCCTGCTCCTGGAAGTGCTCGGCGAGTTTGAGCTTGGTGATGTTGCCCTCCGGCCCGGGGCCGGCGCCCTCGAGGGTGCGCACGACACGGCGCAGGTTCAGCAGCCGCAGCGCATGGTCCTCGGCCAGGAAGCGGCCGACCCGCTGCTTGGCGCCGATCACGTGGTCGCCGTTGCGTTTGACCAGGTCCACCAGCCAGGCCGACGCCGGCGCGATGCCACCCGCGCCGCCGCCGATGCTGACCCGCTCGTTGCCCAGGGTGGCCCGCGCCACCGTCCAGCCGGAGTTCGGCTCGCCGACCACGTCCTCGTCGGGGACGAACACGTCGTTGAAGAACACCTCGTTG
>JAGQTW010000377.1 GCA_020438785.1 Mycobacterium sp.
CGACGCCGCCCTTCTGATTGGCCACCGTGAAGGTGCGGCGGTGCGGCGGCCGGGGAAGCTGGCCCGCGGCGGTGTGTAGCACCTGCATCGCACGCTGGGCGGCCGCCCCGATCGGGGTGTCGAACTCGTCCGGGTCCTTCCATGTTTCACGTGAAACATCGGCGCCCGATTCCTGGCCTGAGTGCGGCGGGACGGTCATGGCTCTCGTTTCTGCTTCGTTCGGATCGCTCCGCTCCGGGGAGGGGGTCGCTTGGCGCGCAGCGCGCTCACCACGGTGACGGGTGGACTCGAATACCTCTCGCCACATCTCACCACCTCGACGTCGGTTGCGCCTAACGATGTCAATTCCCGCCCGGTCCCGGCCACCTCGTCCGCGGCGCGCTCCCCCTTCAGCGCCAGCATCCTGCCACCGATGCGCAGCAGCGGCATGCTCCAGCGGGCGAGCTTGTCCAGCGGCGCCACCGCACGCGACGTCACCACATCGGCGCCGGCGAGCTTGGCTCGCACCCCGGCCTCCTCGGCGCGTCCCCGGACCACCTCCACCGGCAGTCCCAGCGCGGAGATGGCTTCGTTCAGGAACTCGGTCCGGCGCAGCATCGGCTCGACGAGGACGACGCGGAGATCGGGGCGGGCGATCGCGACCGGTATCCCGGGCAGGCCGGCTCCGCTGCCGATGTCGACGACGAATGCGTCCGGCTCGATCAGTTCGGCGACCGCCGCGCTGTTGAGCAGGTGCCGTTCCCACAGTCGTTCGACTTCGCGAGGGCCGAGGAGGCCGCGCTCCACGCCCGGCCCGGCCAATAGATCGGCGTAGCGGCGGGCCAACTCCAACCGGTCGCCGAACACCCGACCGGCGGGGTCCGGGGGCGGAGGGGCGGTGTCATGTTTCACGTGAAACATCCCCTCCCCTCGTCCGCGCATCGTGCCGCGCCGCGAACTACATCGATGTAACTTCAGTCCTTCAACACGACGACGCGGCGCGACGGTTCGACGCCCTCGCTCTCGCTGTGCACGCCCTCGACGGCGGCCACCGCGTCATGGACGATCTTGCGTTCGAAGGGCGTCATCGGCGCCAACTCCTCGCGCTCGCCGCTCTCCGCCACCCGCCGGGCCACCTTGTCGCCCAGCTGGGTCAGCTCGTCGCGGCGGCGACGGCGCCAGTTCGCGATGTCCAGCATCAGCCGGCTGCGCTCGCCCGTCTTCTGGTGCACCGCAAGGCGGGTCAGCTCCTGCAGCGCATCGAGCACCTCGCCCTTGCGGCCGACCAACTTGGCCAGGTCCTCGCCGCCGTCGATGCTGACGACCGCGCGGTTGCCCTCCACATCGAGGTCGATGTCGCCGTCGAAGTCCAGCAGGTCCAACAGCTCCTCGAGGTAGTCGCCGGCGATCTCGCCCTCGGCCACCAGTCGGTCCTCGAGATCGGCGCCCTTACCCGACGGGGCCTCGGTGTCGACCACTTCGATGTCAGCTTCGGTCATGTTTGTCTTCTTCCTCTTCCACCGGAACCCGGTCCGGTCAACGCTTGCGCTTCTTGGGCCGCGCGCCCGGGCGCGGTGTGCGGGTCGGTGCGCCCGCCCCGGAGTCGGGTGCCGCGTCCCCGTTCTGGTCGGCAGCGGACCCGGTGGCATCGGTGCCGTCGACGGGCTCGGCCGCGCCATTCGCCGCCGGCGGCGTGGGCTTGCGTTTGGTCGGCTTGACGCCGGGGGCCGGCGCGTTGGCCGACCGGCGCGCCAGGGCCTCTTCCCGCTTCGCCTCTTCTTCCTGCTCGATCTTGCCGAACACGTAGTGCTGCTGGCCGAAGGTCCAGATGTTGTTCGACACCCAGTAGATGATGATGGCAATCGGCAGGAACGGGCCGCCGACGATCACACCGAGCGGAAAAACGTACAGCGCAAGCTTGTTCATCATCGCGGTCTGGGGGTTGGCCGCGGCCTCCGGGCTCTGGCGCGCCACCGAGGCCCGGCTGTTGAAGTAGGTCGCGATACCGGCCAGCAGCATCAGCGGAACGGAGACCGCGACCACTGCGGTGCGACTGAATTCGGTGAACGCGTCCAGGCCCCGGGACTGCGTCATGAACGCACCGATCGGTGCGCCGAAGAGGTTGGCGTCCAGGAAGTGTCCGACGTCGGTCGGGCTGAACACGTAGTTGCCCAGCGACCTGTTCAGTTCCGGCGACAGCTGCGGCTGGCCGAATCCGCCCTGTGTCCGATTGAACGAGCGCAGCACGTGATACAGGCCGAGGAACACCGGGATCTGCGCCAGCATCGGCAGGCAGCCGAGGATTGGGTTGAAGCCGTGTTCGCGCTGCAGCTTCTGCATCTCCAGCGCCATCCGCTGGCGGTCCTTGCCGTACTTCTTCTGCAGGGCCTTGATCTGCGGTTGCAACTCCTGCATCTGCCTGGTGGTGCGGATCTGCCGGACGAACGGCTTGTAGAGCAGCGCACGCAGGCTGAACACCAGGAACATCACCGACAGCGCCCACGCGAAGAAGTTCGACGGGCCGAGGATCAGGGCGAACAGCTTGTACCAGAGCCACATGATGCCCGACACCGGGTAGTAGACGAAGTCGAGGCTGAACCAATTAAACATGCGCGCTCCTGCCTTGGGAGTTCATCGGTTCCACGCTGCTGCCGGCGGTATCGGTTTGTGAACTGTGCGCGGCCGGCCGTTCGGGGATCGGGTCCCATCCTCCCCGATGCCATGGACCACACTTCGCCAGCCGTACCAGGGTCAGCCAGCTCCCCCGGAGCAGCCCGTACTCGGTGACCGCATCCACCGCGTACTCGCTGCAGGTGGGCATGAACCGGCAGGACGGCGGTCGCAGCGGCGAGATCATGTTGCGGTAGACGCCGATCGCCAACACCACCGCCCGCGCCGGCCAGCGACGCACGCGTGCACCCCAGCTCGCCACGGTCACCGGCCGCGCTCCAGCAGTTGATGCGTCCGGCGCAACCCGGTGCGCAGCTGCTGCCGCAGTTCCTCGGAACTGGCATCCCCGCTTGCGGGCAGTGCGCGGATCACGACCCGCTCCCGCGGATCGAGTTCGGCCAGCACGAACCGGGCGACATGGCGCAGCCGCCGGGCCACCCGATGGCGCCGGACGGCGTTGCCCACCGACTTGGCCACCACCAGCCCGATCCGAGGTCCGGTGTCCCGGTCATCACCGTCATCGTCCCGCCATGTGTGCACGACGATGTCCGGCTGCCCCGCTCGCGCCCCGTACTTCATGGTGGCGGCGAACTCGGCAGACCGCGTCATCCGGTGCTGAACCGGGAGCACGCCCTGTGACCCTGCGGATCAAGCAGTCAGAGAACGACGCCCCTTGCGGCGCCGGCCGGTCACGATGGCGCGCCCGGCCCGGGTGCGCATGCGCAGCCGGAAACCATGAACCCGCGCCCGGCGCCGGTTGTTCGGCTGAAAGGTCCGCTTGCCCTTGGCCACGGCTGTCTCTCCTCGTTGCATCAGGCGGTCGCGTCCGGGTGGTCATGCCTGCAGGCATACCCGGACGAACCCGACCGCCGTTGGTAAGTCTGGTCTCGCTCGTAACCGGCGCAGTCCCGGAAGATCCGGTCGCAGCCGTATCGCCGACATTCGGGCGACTGTTCGAGGGTACTGACGTCACTTGCGCTGGTCAAACCGCGCCATCCGGCGCTCGAACCGGGTGCACGATTTACTGGTGTCACACCCGTCACGCAAACGTCGGAGGGCCGGAAATTCCGGCCATTCCAATGTTGCAGAACGGTTGGCACCCGCGGGGAAAACTGTTAGCTTCTGCCAGAGCCGTTTCCCAGTGAGACGGCAGGGGATCAACAAGACAGCAACACCAACGATCGTCGCCCAGTGGAGAACCCAGACAACATCGATTAACAACCGATCAGCTTGATTACCCACCGGTACGACACCGACCGCCGATATGCTCCGACGAGGACGACCGTCCTGTCCACACCTGTGGATAACCATGTGGACAGTTTGTCGACCTCTCTGTTGTTCACTACCCGAGCCCGGACCAGGGGGATCCGTCGTTGACCGATGATCCCGGATCAGCATTCGCCTCCGTCTGGACCTCGGTGGTCGCCGAACTCAACGGAGATCCCGGATCGGACTCCCCCGCGACCAACGGCTCCACCGCCGACGGCCGGCTCACTCCGCAACAAAGAGCCTGGTTGAAGCTGGTCCGGCCGATCACCATCGTCGAAGGGTTCGCGCTGCTGTCGGTGCCGAGCAGCTTCGTCCAGAACGAGATCGAACGCCATCTGCGGACCCAGATCGTGGACGCGCTCAGCCGCCGGCTCGGTCAACGGGTGGAACTCGGGGTGCGGATCGCTCCCCCGGACGAGGACGACATCGACGATCCGGGCGCGCCGGACGTGTTGGCACCCGAGGCCGATCTGGACGACCTGGACGAAGTCGACGAGGATCGCGAGGCCCTTGCCAGCGCCCACGAGACCTGGCCCACCTACTTCACCGAACGGCCACGCAGCAACACCTCGGCGGAGACACCCGGCACAAGTCTCAACCGTCGGTACACCTTTGAAACTTTCGTCATCGGCGCCTCGAATCGGTTCGCTCACGCCGCCGCGCTGGCGATTGCTGAGGCCCCCGCCCGCGCCTACAACCCGTTGTTCATCTGGGGCGAGTCGGGTCTGGGCAAGACGCATCTGCTGCACGCGGCCGGCAACTACGCTCAGCGGCTCTTCCCGGGGATGCGGGTCAAGTACGTCTCCACCGAAGA
>JAGQTW010000378.1 GCA_020438785.1 Mycobacterium sp.
TCATCGCCGAGGCGCCGTAGTACACGGTCTCCAGCGAGGACAGGTCGCGGGTGTGCGAATCCGGATGGTCCATCAGTGCGTAGATCATCGACGGCACCAGCATGGTGGCGGTGATCTTCTGCTCCTCGATCACCCGCAGCACCTCGGCGGGGTCGAACTTGGTCAGCACCACCAGTTCGCCGCCCTTGATGATGGTCGGCACGAAGAAAGCCGCCCCGGCGTGCGACAGCGGAGTGCACATCAGGAAGCGCGGGTTCTCCGGCCACTCCCACTCGGCGAGCTGGATCGTGGTCATCGTGGTGATCGACTGTGCGGTGCCCAGCACGCCCTTGGGCTTGCCGGTGGTGCCGCCGGTGTAGGCCATCCCGCCGATGTGATCCGGTGGCAGGTCGGCGGCGACCAGCGGCTGCGGGGTGTAGCCGGCCGCCGCGGCGGTCAGGTCGACGGCGACCTCGGTCAACTCGGCGGGCACCGGGCCGATGGTCAGGACCTGCTTGAGGCCCGGCACCTTGTCGAGCAGGCCCAGGGCGCGCTCGACGAACATCGGGTTGGGGTCGATGATCAGCGACGTGACGCCGGCGTCGTTGAGGACGTAGGCGTGATCGTCCAGCGAGCCGAGAGGGTGTAGTGCCACCCGCCGGTAGCCCTGGGTCTGGCCGGCGCCGATGATCATCAGCACCTCGGGCCGGTTCAGCGACAGCAGGCCGACCGTCGCGCCGGTGCCGGCACCGAGCGCCTCGAAGGCCTGGATGTACTGGCTGATGCGATCGGCCAGCTGACCGCCGGTGAGTGTGGTGTCGCCCAGGAACAGCACGGGCTTGTCCTTGTTGCGCTTGAGCGCCCCCACGGTGAGATGGCCGGAATGGATGGGGTGGCGCAGCAGGTCTGCCTGAGTCATGTGGACCAGACTAGAACGTGTTCCAGTTCGGAAGGAAGGGTGACCTCATGCCGGATGCAGATTCGACAAGCCCTGACCCGGGGCGTGCGCGGCGTGGCACCCTGTGCGGTATGCCGCAACCTCCTGAACCGCGTTTCCTCGACGACCGGCTGGCCTACTGGGCCGAACACAAGCCCGACGGCGAGGCCATCTCCTACCTGAACAGGTCCTGGACCTGGTCCCAGTGGAACAACCGGGTGCGCAGGCTGGCCGGTGCACTGGCCGCCCGCGGGATCGGCCGCGGCGACGTGGTGTCCTTCCTGGACAAGAACCACCCGGCCTGCGTCGAGACCACGCTCGCCGCGGCCACGCTCGGCGCGGCCACCGCGATCATCAACTTCCGGTTGGCCGGCGACGAGATCGACTACGTCCTCAACGACTCCGGTGCCAAGCTGCTGATCGTCGGCACCGAACTGCTGCCGGCCATCGAGAAGATCCGCGACCGGCTGACCCACGTCGAAGAGGTCATCACCGTCACGCCGGACGGCGCGGAGGGCGATCAGTACGAGGCCATGCTGGCCGCCGCCACCCCGCGCGGGCGCAGTCCCGAGGTCACCCCGAACGACGTCTGCGTGATCATGTACTCCTCGGGAACCACCGGAAACCCCAAGGGTATCCGGCTCACCCAGGCGAACCTGATCGCGCACACCGTCAACGCCGGCACCTTCGAATTCGAGGACGACGACAAGAACATGGTCTCGATGCCGCTGTTCCATGTCGGCGGTTCGTCGTACGCGCAGTTCGGCATCCACGCCGGCATCCCGAGCATCATGACCCGCGAGGTCGACGGCGCCTCGTTGGCCGGTGCGCTGCTGGCCGGTTCCACCCGCACCTTCCTGGTGCCCGCGGTGCTGGGCAAGGTGATGGAGATGGGCTCGGACGCCATCAAGCTGTTCAACCAGCTGCGCACCTTCGTCTACGGCGCCTCGCCGATGCCGCCCGCGCTGCTGCGAACGGCTCTGGAAAAGTTCCCCAACACCGACTTCGTCCAGGTATACGGCCTGACCGAGGTGGGTGGCGCCATCACCCAGCTCTCCCCGGAGGCGCATCGCGACGAGAGTCGCCCGGAGCGGCTGACCAGCGCCGGCCAGCCGGCCCGCGAGGTCGAGGTTCGCGTCGTCGACCCGGACACCCTCGAGGAGGTGCCGCGCGGCCAGCCCGGTGAATTGTGGTTCCGCACGCCGCAATTGATGGAGGGCTACCACAACAAGCCGGAGGCCACCAAGGAGGCGATCACCGAGGACGGCTGGTTCCGCACCGGCGACATCGGCCGCATCGACGAGGACGGTTTCGTGTTCGTCGAGGACCGGCTCAAGGACATGATCATCTCGGGCGGGGAGAACATCTACTCGGTCGAGGTCGAGCGCGCGCTGACCGACCATCCCGCCGTGCTGGACGCCGCGGTGTTCGGTATTCCGGACGAGAAATGGGGCGAGTCGGTCCAGGCGGTGGTCGAGTTGTCGGCCGGTGAATCCACCACCCCGGAGGAGCTGATCGCCTGGTGCCAGGAGCGGCTGGCGCGCTACAAGTGCCCGCGGCAGGTGGACATCCTCGACGAGTTGCCGCGCAACCCGACCGGCAAGCTGCTCAAGCGCGACCTGCGAAAGCCCTACTGGGAGAACCGCGACCGCGCGATCTGATGCTGCCGGCCCTCCAGGACCTGCTCGACCGGCTGCACGTCGTCGCGCTGCCGATGCGGGTCCGGTTCCGCGGCATCACGCTGCGCGAGGTGGCGCTGATCGACGGCCCCGCCGGCTGGGGTGAGTTCGGCGCGTTCCTTGAGTACGAGCCGCCCGAGGCCGCGCACTGGCTGGCGGCCGGGGTCGAATCCGCCTACCGTGCAACGCCTCCCGCGCGGCGGACCAGCATCCCGATCAACGCCACGGTGCCGGCCGTGTCCGCCGAACGGGTGCCCGAGGTGCTGGCCCGCTTTCCCGGGACGCGGACCGCGAAGGTGAAGGTCGCCGAGCCGGGGCAGACGCTGGCCGACGACGTCGCCCGGGTCAACGCCGTACGCGCGCAGATCCCGACCGTGCGGGTGGACGCCAACGGCGGCTGGACGGTGGATGAGGCGGTGGCCGCGGCGGGCGCGCTGACCGCCGACGGCGCGCTGGAGTACCTCGAGCAACCCTGCCGCACCGTGCCCGAACTGGCCGAGGTGCGCAGGCGGACCGGCGTGCCGGTGGCCGCCGACGAGAGCATCCGTAAGGCCACCGACCCGCTCGCGGTGGTCCGCGCGGGCGCCGCCGACATCGCGGTGCTCAAGGTGGCCCCGCTCGGCGGGGTTTCGGCGCTGCTGGGCATTGCTTCGCAGATCGACATCCCGGTGGTGATCTCCTCGGCGCTGGACTCCGCGGTCGGCATCGCGGCGGGACTGGCCGCGGCGGCGGCGCTGCCCACCCTCGAGCATGCCTGCGGGCTGGGCACCGGGGGACTGTTCGTCGAGGACGTCGCCGACCTCGCGCCGGTCGACGGCACGCTACCCGTGGGTGACGTCACGCCCGACCGGGCCCGGCTGGCGGCCCTGGCCGCGCCGGCCGAGCGCCGGGACTGGTGGATCGCGCGGGTCCGGGAGTGCTACCCGCTCGCCGAGATCGACGCCAGCGCGGGAAAGTTCGAGTAGCGCGCACGCCAGCGTCGATTTCGGTGCATCCGCGGTCATGAATCCGTCATTCCATCGGCCCCGTTCGCGCGCGATACTTGAGCCGTGAAGCGACGGGTGCTGTCGGTCTCCGTGTCGTCCCTGATTCGGCCGACCGGGCCGGCTGCTGTCATGGTGACGCCGGACGGCGGCATCGGCGTCGTGCCGCCCAACGCCATCGACCGGCTGATCGAGGGCCCGCAATGGGACGCGCTGTCCGGCCGGCACGGGCTGGTGTTCTGGTTCAACGTCGTGGCCAACCAGCGCCACGAGGTCAACCGGTTGGCCACCCAGCTGCTGCTGGCCACCTCGGGATGGTCGGCGGACGACGTGCCGCTGCTGCGCGGGCCGGTGCTGGTCGCGGCGAAGCTGCCCAGCGGGGCACCGACCGCGCTGTCGATGGCGCACTTCGAACTGCTCAACGCCTGGTCGACGCTGTCCTGGCGGGCTCGCCGCACGCTGCGCCACCGCATCGCCGGCGGCGGTTGACTTGATGGCCTCGGGAACAAACTCCCCTTCGCGTCGCGGCTAGCTTATTTGCCGGTCCCGTCCGACCCAGAACCGTTCGCGCAACTCTCGTCGCAATATCTTGCCGCTCGGATTCCGCGGGATCGTATCGATGAACTCGTAGTCCGCAGGCACCTTGAATCTGGCGAGCCTCTGGATCAGGAATCGGTCCAAGTCTTCAAACTGGAGGGTGGATCCCGGCTCGGCCACTACAAACGCCTGTATCCGCTCCCCACGCCGTTCGTCGGGCGCGCCAACCACCGCGCTGTCGTGCACGCAGGGATGCGAATTGATTGCCTTTTCGACCTCCGCCGGATACACGTTCTCACCGGCAATGATGATGAGGTCCTTGACGCGGTCTCGAATCACGAGAAAGCCGTCTTCGTCGAGATATCCCACGTCGCCCGTTCGAATCCAACCATCGACGATGGTATTCGCGGTTGCGGTCGGGTCTCCGAAATACTCGAGCATCTGTGCCGGACTCTTGAGGTATACCTCCCCGGACATCCCAGCGGGAAGTTCGTTTCCGTCGGCATCGCGGATGGTGGCCTGGACGCCGGGATAGGGGCGTCCCGCGGCATGCAGCCGAGCGCGGCCAGGCAGGTGTTCGCATGGGGGCAGGCACACGGCGGTGTTTCCGGTCTCGGTCAGTCCGTATATCTGGGCGAACTCACACCCGATGGTGTCTATCGCTCGGTTGAGCAGGTCGGGCCCGATCGGCGACCCCCCATAGACGATCTTGCGCAGCGTCTTGAGATCTGTGGCCGGCACTCCCGGCTCGGTGAGCATCATCAACAGCATGGCTGGTACGAAGCAGCTCACCGTCACACCATGGTTGCGGACCGCCTCCTTAGCGCCCGCTGCAGTGAAGCGCGGGATTACCACGCTGGGAACCCGGTTGTTGAGGGCCTGCGTCGCCCACCACATTCCACCGATATGAAACGCCGGGAGCGCAACCAGGCTGATGTCGTCGTCGCGCCAGTCGATCCAGTCCAGCCCGGCCTCGTCCAGCAACTCCCGCACCGCAGTGAAAGTGCGATGTGCCAGCACGACTCCTTTAGGGCGTCCCGTGGTGCCGCTGGTGTACATCTGAACGACGGGTGTGTCCCGATCGATTGCGATCTCGGGGACACGACATTCGGGTGCGTCGCCGCGCCATGATGCGAACTCGCAAAGAGTGATCACCTTCTCGGCATCCAGGTCCGCACGGTCGGTGACCAGTATGCGTGCTCTTGAATGCTCGACGATATATTCGATTTCCTCGGTTCCCAATCGCCAGTTGACTGGAACCAGCACCACGCCTATTCGGGCGCAGCCGTACAGCAACTCGTAGAGTGCCGGGGTGTCGGGTCCAACGTGCACGACGCGATCGCCCGGGCGGAGCCCCTCGGCGAGCAACGCTCGTGCGACGGCAACGGAACGGCCGGCCAATTCAGCGAACGATATCCGCTCGGATCCGGAGATCAAGGCAGTCCGATCACCGTCGATACCTGCGTTGCGGTCAACCGTGGTGACAAGGTCGAATGTCGCTGCTCTCATCGTGATTTCAGCGGAAGGTCGACCAGTACGATCTCAACTTCGCCCAGAACGCTTCCGACACCGTCATCGTCGAACTCAACGTCGGTCTGCAACACAAGAAGTGGTCGGGATCGGTTGCGGAACTGGACATCGGTGATGCGCAGAGTCCCACGGTAGGAACGGGAGTTGATCGGCTGGCGATATCGAGTCGACATCCTGCTGATCAGCACCGAGGGCAGCTGTCTATCCCAGTAGTCCTGCATGGTCCAGTGTTCCAACTCCGGAACGAGGTGATGGGTCTGCTGCAGGAACAGGTG
>JAGQTW010000379.1 GCA_020438785.1 Mycobacterium sp.
CGGATCATGGACCCCGCCGCCAAGGTGCTGGCCGATCCCAAGGCCTATTCCGATGAGAAGCGGCTGCTCGAGGCGCTCGCGCATCTGCGGGCGCACGCGCCGGTGTCCTGGGTGGACGTACCCCCGTATGCGCCGTTCTGGGCGATCACCAAGCACGCCGACGTGATGGACATCGAGCGGGACAACGAACTGTTCACCAACGACCCCCGGCCCTTTCTCGAGGTCGCGGAGTTCGACGAGAAGCAGCGCGCCGAGCGGGAGGCCGGGATGGGGCTGCGCACCCTGATCCACACCGACGACCCGCACCACCGCGACCTGCGCAAGGTCGGTGCCGACTGGTTCAAGCCGTCGGCGCTGCGGACGCTGCAGACGCGATGTGACGAACTGTCGAAGATCTGGGTGGGCAAGATGGCCACGTTGGGCCCCGAGCTCGACTTCGCCCAGGACATCGCGGTCAACTACCCGCTCTACCTCATCCTGACGCTGTTGGGTATGCCGGAGTCGGACTTCGGTTTCATGCTCAAGCTCACCCAGGAACTGTTCGGCGCGAACGACGAGGAGATGGCGCGCGAGGGTTCGGCCGACGCGTCCGAGGCGTTCATGGCCGCGATCATGGAGATGTTCGCGTACTTCACCAAGCTGACCGCGTCCCGTCGGGAGCACCCGACCGACGACTTGGCCTCGGCGATCGCCAACGCCAAGATCAACGGCGAGCCCCTCACCGACATGGACACGCTGTCCTACTACGCGATCGTCGCCAGCGCAGGACATGACACCACCAGCGCCGGCATGGCCGGCGGCATGCTGGCGCTGTTGCAGAACCCCGACCAGCTGGCCCGGCTCAAGGCCGACCCCTCGCTGATGGGCACCGCCGTCGAGGAGATCATCCGCTGGGTGGTGCCGGTCAAGGAGTTCATGCGCACCGCGCAGGCGGACACCGAGATCCGCGGCGTGCCGATCAAGAAGGGTGACGCGGTGCTGCTGAGCTACGTCTCGGCTAACCGCGACGAAGAGGTCTTCACCAATCCCGACAAGTTCGACGTCGGCCGCGACCCCAACAAGCACCTGTCCTTCGGCTACGGCGTGCACTTCTGCCTGGGTGCCTCGTTGGCCCGGATGGAGATCAACAGCTTCTTCAGCGAGCTCATCCCGCGGATCGAGTCCATCGAACTGGCCGGTGACCCCGAGCTGATCTCGACGCTGTTCGTCGGTGGGCTCAAGCGGCTGCCGATCCGCGTCACGCTGAAGTGACGCGGTCGTCCCTCGAAGGACTGCCGCGCACCTCGACCGCGCTGAGCGACGATCTGCTGCTGCCCGCGGAGACGGTCGAGATCCGTTCCGAGGCGCGTAAATTCGCCGAGGAGGTGCTGCGTCCACGAGCGAGCGAACTCAACACCGCGACGGAATCCAAGGCGGCATTCCCCCGCGACATCCATGCGGCCATCGCCGACGCGGGCCTGTACGCGGTCCCGTTCGCGACGGATGTGGGCGGCCGGGGCCTGCAGTATCCGATGCTGGCGGCGGCCACCGTCGCCGAGGAGTTGGCCTACTTCACCCCGGGGGCGGCATCCGCCCTCTACGACGGTCAGGCGCTGTTGGTCGGCCGCACCCTCGACGGCGCCCCGGCGCACATCCGCGGCGAATTCCTGCCGCGGCTGATCCGCGGTGAGATCGTCGGCTCCTTCGCGACGAGCGAACCCGACGCCAGCACGGATCTCTCGGCCGCCGCCATGCGCACCCGGGCCACCGCCGTGCCCGGCGGCTACCGGCTGACCGGACACAAACGCTGGATCACCAATTCCTGTGCGGCCGACATCATGACGGTCTTGTGCGTCGTCGAGGACGGCCAGGCCATGCTCCTGGTGGACATGCACGCCGACGGGGTGCGCGTCGCCGAACCGGATTTGAAGATGGGCAACCGCGTCCAGCTCACCTCGGACGTGGAGTTCACCGACGTGTTCGTGCCCGACGAGCACGTGATCGCCATCCCGGGCCGTGGGCTTTCGACGGCGTTGGCCAGCCTGGCCATGGGCCGAATCGGTGTGGCGGCCATGGGAGTCGGCATGGGACAGTGCGCTTTCGACCACGCCGTCCGGCACATGCGGCAGCGCAGCGCCTTCGGCTCGAAACTCGGCGGCTTCCAACACTGGCAGTTCCGGTTCGCCGAGCACGCCATCGCCCTGGAGTCGGCGCGCTCGCTCTACCAGAAGGCCGCGCGAAAGGTCGACACCTCGGGTAGGCCCGAACCCGAGGCGGCGATGGCCAAGGTGATCGGAAGCCGGGTCGCCGTGGATATCGCGCGCGACGCCATCCAGGTCCACGGCGGCTACGGATTCGTCCGCCAACTCACAGCCGACGGGGTGGCCAACCACCTCGAAACCATCTGGCGCGACAGCAAGGTGGGCGAGATCTACGAGGGCGCCAACGAGGTGCAGTTGTGGAGCATCGCGCGGGTCGCGCTCGGCCGCGATGTCACCGGCTGACCTGTCAGGGCAGGATCTGCAAACCCCACTGCGCCAGGACCGGCTGCACCGCAATGAAATACGTGGTGTAGTCGTCGCCTTCGGGTGAGGATGAAAGAAGGCCGACGGCGCTGACCGTTCCGTCCGGGTTCTTGACGAAGCCGGGGCTGCCGCTGTCGCCCTCGAGGCTGAACACGCTGGCCTCCACCACGTTTCCGTCGACGCTCTTGATCACCCCGCAGGTCTCGCCCGTGACCGCGCCGATCTTGCAGAACGGCATCCCCGTCGCGAGTTGACCGGGCGCGAGCACATCGCGGATCGGGTAGCCGCCGGCACCACCACTGGGTGCCGGGGTGCCGGGATCGAGGCGGATGATCGACGCGTCCATCTGGTCGCCGTCGTCGATACTGGCGGTGATCCGTCCGAGCGGATTGCCCTGCGCGTCGGTCCATTCCGAGCCGTCACCGGCGTCACAGTGGCCGCTCGTCAGCAGGTAGTAGCCGCCGTCGGGACCCTGGGCCGCGAAACCGGCCGTGCAGGACGCATCCTCGGTGTCGACCTCGGTACCGGGCGCAGGTGTGGCGGCCGCCGTGCCGGCCAGTCCCACCGCCGCGACCGCGGCCATGCTCACCAGTCCCGGCAATTGCCATGGCTTCGACATCCCGACCTCCTCCAGCTGGGCCGGTTGATGCTATCGCAACAATCGTCCCGAGGTTTGTCGACGACGAAAGCTCACACGAGGACCGGCTCGGGCGCGCCCCTCGGGCGGGTGAACCGGCTGTCGATGGTCTGGAAGATGCTCCAGCCCACCAGGATTCCGAGCGCGATCGACAGTACCGCCGAACCGGTGACGGCCAGCGCCGCGAGACCGCCGGGCCCGCCGGTGACCGCCTCGGCCGCCGATTCGAAACTCAGCGCGCCCGGCACCAGCGCCCAGAACGCGGCCAGCATCATCACGATCGCGGGCGGCGAGGTCTTGATGCGTGCCGCCCACATCGCGAACGGCACCTCCAGCACCGCCCCGACGAAGCCGGTGTGGCTGGCGGGCAGCACCGTGGCCGCCAGCGCCTGCGCGATGACGGCGACGCCGATCGCGGCGATCAGCCACAGCAGCGATGCCGGCGGTGCCGACAGGTAGATGTAGAGCCCGACGCCCACCACCACGGTGGCCACGTACACCGACCAGGCGCCCATCACCGGCGGCGGCGACTGCGGATGCAGCCGATGGGCGAAGTGCAGGCCCTGCGCCACCCCGAACACCAGCAGCCCCAGCTGCGCGAGCGCGGCCACCAGCCGGCTGGCCCCCGAGATCACCTGCGAGCTGGCCAGCTCCATCGCCGACACGGTGAGCGAGATACCCGGCAGCAGCGCCACCAGGGCCGGGGTGATCACCCGGAGCAGCCCGTCCTGGGCGGTGTCGGCCACGAACCACGTCGCCAGAATGGTGACCACCATCGCCGCGACCGTCGGCAGCACCGGGTTCAACGACGGGAAGGGCCGCCCGATCTGCACGATCGCTCCCACCACCAGACCCAGCAGCAGGTAGCCGGGCAGCGCGGCCCAGGTCGGATGCACAAGGAGACCGAAGCCGAGGGTCGCCAGGGCGTACCCGACCGTGGTGGTGACCGGCCCGAACCGCGGCCTGGCGGCGCGGGCCCGACGGACCGCGTCGAGGGCATCGGTCGGACTGATCGCCCCGGCCGCCGCCTGCCCGGCGATCTCGTCCACGCGCCCGGCCAAGTCGAGCTGCAGGCTGGTGCCCGCCGACCGGCCGACCTCGTAGCCGACCGCTCCGACCTGCACGATCAGCACCGTGGGTAGCACCACCACCTGCACCGGCTCGCTGGTGTACTGCGCCGCGATCTCCTGCAGCCGCGCCGAGACCAGCATCGTCGGCTGGTGCACCTCGAGCAGGGCGGACCCGATCTCGCGCAGCATCGCGGCCACGTCGGCCGGGTCATGCGGCTCGGGCGGATGCAGGGGCTTGGGTGGCGCCTTGCGCAGGCTGGCCATGATCCGGCGGACGGAGGTGGATCGGTCTTCGCTCATAGGGGGCATCATGGCGAACCACCCCGGCGGCATACTGACAGGTCCGTAAATTGAGCGGGCGCCGCAGCAAAATTGATGACAAATTGGCAACTTTTCTTAGCGACGTATTAGCTCTGGAGGCTTGCGCCCTTAATTTCGGTCCCTATCTTGGGAACCATGTTGCTCGACGTTCGATGGCTGCAGTACCTGCTGAAGCGCCCCGCGCACAAGTAGTACGCCACCGCGCCGGCCGCCGGCGAGGACCTTGACGGTTCTTTGCTGCCGCGGTCACGCGGATTCCTCGCGTCGCCTCCCTCTCCGCCGCAGACCGTCCTACCCGGCACATGTCACGGTGCACGGCGGGTCAGTCGGTGATACAGCCCCGCGGCTTCGGTCCGGTTCGAGGCACCCAGCTTGCGCAGGATCCGCTTGACGTAAACCTTCACCGTGTTCTCGGTCAGGAACAAGCCGGCGGCGATCTGAGCGTTCGTCTTTCCCAACGCGATGCTGCGAAGCACATCCCACTCCCGCAATGACAACCGGTCGACGGCATGGTCTGCGCCGGACAGCGACGACACCGCGGCCAGGCGCACCGGCGCTCCCGCCTGATCGTGCTCGTCCAGCCGATGCCCCAACGACGCCGATGCCTCGTTGATGACCCGCAACCGGTCGGCCAGTTGCGCACGTTCGATCGCCAGGCCGAGCCCACAGGCAAAGAGGCCCAGTAGGCGCCGGTCGATCTCTGAAATACCGCGGTCCGGGTAGCGGTCCGCGTGGACCATACCTATCGGGTGCCCCCAGGTGTGCACGGGCGCAGCCACGTAATCGGTGGCGCAGGCGAACCTTGCCAATCTGCGGTAGACCCTGGGGTTGGTCTGGGCGTCGCGCACCAGAATGGGGGTACCGGTGAAGAGCATCTCGGACTCGAGCAACTGGCCGTCCAACCGTCGCGAATGAGCGGTTCCGAAGGCCACCAACTTCTCGCCGAACTCGGAATCGCCGACGGCGTGGGCGTATTGGGTCGACCAGATTCCCTGATCGACTCGCGAGAACACCGCCCGGCTGAATCCCACCAGGGTCGCCGCCTCCGGCGCCAGCGCGAACACACCGTCCGCCGAGGAGGCGGTCACGAGCTTGTCGACCGCCTGCTGCACACCGATGACCGCATGGGTCAGGTCGCCGAGAGCCCGCTCGGGCAGCGGGGCCCGGCGCACCCCGGTGCCGCCTACGACTGCCGGCAACTGGCTCAGCGAGGTCTCACTGACTGTCTCAGCCACCGCATCGAGACGACCGGTCATCGGCGTGAGATTACCCGCGAGATCAGATTATGTCTATAGCCGATACGCCAGTATCGCCTAACGGTCCGCACTGTTTTGCCATAGCAATAGTAATTTCTGATCCACTATGTATATGTTGGATATGCCCAGATTGAGGTCATGGCTGATCTGGGAAGATGATGCGGTCCGGTCGAAAGGAAGGGGCACCCAGGATGCAACACAGCGCCCCGACCGTGAAGCGCAGGCCGAAGGACCGCAAAGAGCAGATTCTCGAGCAGGCGGTGCGGCTGTTCACCGAACGTGGGTTCCATTCGGTCAAGCTCGAGGACATCGCGGAGGCGGCGGGCGTCACCGCGCGTGCGCTGTACCGGCATTACGACAACAAGCAGGCGCTGCTGGCGGCCGTGATCCGCACCGCACAGGAGAACTATCTGCACGCCCGTGAGCCCGACGGTCCGCGCGGCGACGCACCCGCACGTCAGCTGGATGTCGAACTTCCGGATCTGATCTCCGCAGCGATCGCCACCCGCGCACTCACCGTGCTGTGGCAGCGCGAGGCGCGCTACCTCAACCAGGCCGACCGCGCCGATGTCCGCAGCCGGATCAACACAATCGTCGCGGGGATCGACGCCAGCGTCCGACTGGAGTTCCCCGACCTCGACCCCCGCCACTCGGAGCTGCGGGCGTGGGCGGTCTCCAGCACCATGACCAGCCTGGGCCGGCACAACCTCACCCTGCCGCGCGACGATCTCACCGCAGTGCTGCGCCGCGCGTGCAGCGCGGCCGCACGTACCCCGGTCGTGGGCGACCTGGAACCGATCGGGGGCTCCCCCGACGCCGTCGGCGCCCTGTTCTCCCGCCATGAGACGCTGCTGGCCGCCGGGGCCCGCCTGTTCCGCACCCAGGGCTTCCCGGCGGTCAGTACCAGTGACATCGGCAAGAAGGTCGGCATCGCCGGCCCCGGTCTGTACCGGTCGTTCTCGTCGAAGCAGGCGATTCTCGACACCCTGCTGACCCGATTCGACGAGTGGTCGGCGCTGGAGTGCATCCGCGTAGCGCGCGTCGACGCCGATGTCGCCGAGCGGCTGCGCGGACTGGTTGCGGGGCGGGTGCGGATATCGCTGGAGAATCCGGATCTGGTGGCGGTGTCGATCACCGAGTTGCCCTATGCCAGCGCGGAGATCCGCGAGGTATTCCTCAGGAACCAATCCGACCGCGATGCGCTGTGGATCGACCTGCTGCGCAAGGCGATTCCCGAGACCGGCGCCGCCGAGGCACGCCTTCTGGTCGCGGCGGCGGTCAGCTTCATCGAGGACGTCGCGCGGACCTGGCACCTGACCCAGCGCACCGGCGTGGCCGAGGAGATGACGGCCATCGCGATGTCGATATTGACCAGTCAGGCCGCAGGGGACTGAGCGGGTCACCACAGCGCGGCGACCGTGCCGCCGTCGGCCAGTTGTGCGGTGCCGTTGACCATGGAGGCGTCCTCGGACAGCAGGAACGCCACCACTCCCGCCATTTCCTCGGGCCCGGCCATCCGCCCCTGCAGCCGGCCGATCATCCCGGTGGCACCGCCTTCTCCGAGTGCCTCGTCGAACATCGTCATCGCCGTCTGCTGCATGGGCGTATCGACGAAGGCCGGCAGCAGCGCGTTGGAACGAATGTTGGCTGAACGCAATTCGGCCGCGGTGATGCGGCTGAGATGGACGATGCCGGCCTTGGACATTCCGTAGGCGGAGGTACCTGCCGCGCCCACCAGTCCACCGAGCGACGACATGTTGACGATCGCGCCGCCACCGCGCTCGATCATCCGCGGTGCCGCGTGCTTGGTACACAACCAGGCACCCCGAAGGTTGACCCGCATTATCCGGTCGAAGTCCTCGACGGTCGTCTCCAGCAGTGGCGCGAAGTGGACCACACCGGCGTTGGCGACCAGTTTGTCCACCCCACCGAACGCGGTGACGCAGGCCTGCACCATCGCGATCACCTGGTCTTCGTCGCTCACGTCGACGCGGTGGGCAATCGCGCCACCGCCGATCGCCGAGGCCGCCGCCCGCGCGGCCTCGGCGTTGATATCCGCGCACAGCACCCGGGCACCTTCGGCGGCCAGTCGCTGCGCGATGGCCAGGCCGATTCCGGCGCCTGCACCGGTGACGATCGCGGCCTTGCCCGCCAGGTCTGGGTGAGCCATCCTGCTACCTCGCATTCCCATGCGTTGGAGCGCTTCTCATCCGGCCGCCGACCACATCGCCGCGTGCGATTCGACACCCAATCCGTGCTCGCGGATCGCCCCGAACATCAGTAGGCCGACTTCCGGTGCGTCGTCGTCAAGTCTGACCGTGTAGACCCCGAGATCGCGCAGGATCCAGGCGACGGTCTCCGACACCGGCACCGGATCCGTCGGCGCATCGGGGAACACGCCACACGCCCGCGCGCCGGGCAGTCGCAGGTAGACGATCATGCCCGTCCCCGTCGCGTTCATTGCCTCGACGGCCGCGTCCAGGTCCCGACCGCACCGACAGGCCATCGATCCGAACACGTCACCGCTGAGGCATTCGACGTGCACATGCAGCGGCATGGGCGCATCGGCGCCGTCGGGTCCGGCCAGTATCGCAAGGTGCTCGCAGTCGTCGCGGACCCCGCGGTAGCCGACGGCGCGGAAATCGCCCGTAGCGGCCGGCAGCGCGGTCTCCGCGCAGCGCATCACCTGCGGCTCCAGCCGGCGACGGTACGCGGCGATCTCGGCGATCGACACCAGGGGCAGCCGGTGCGTGACCGCGAACGACGCGAGCTCGGCGCCGTCGGCCATCCCGGCCGGATCACGTTGGGAGACAAGCTCGCACAGCACCCCCGAGGGTCGTCGACCGGCGAGGGTGGCCAGGTCCATCGCCGCCTCGGCGCCACCGGCGCGGGCACCGAGAACCCCGTGCTGCCCGGCCAGTACCGGCACCACGTGACCGGGCCTGCGGAAGTCGGCGGCGGTGGCGTCCGCGTCGGCAAGGGCCGCGATGGTCCGGGCCCGGTCGGTTGCCGAGATGCCGGTGCCCACCTCGCAGGAGTCGACGGCGACCCGGTGCGCCGCCGCGGCCGGGGACGACGTCTGCTGCTGGCATACCGGGGGCAGGTCCAGCCGGTCGCAGTCGGCGGCCGGTAGGGCCACCCGCACGTAGCCGGAGGTGTGCCGCACCGTGAAGGCGAGCATGGCGGGTGTTGCGGAATCTGCCGCGAAAACCAGGTAGCCCTGGGCGGCGGTCTCGTCAACCACCACCACCGCGCGTCCCATCGCCACTGCCGAGATGGCGCGGCGCACGCGCCCGTGGGCGGTTCTCATCGGTGCTCCTCGTGACCGACGGCGGCGAGGCGCCGGAATCGGCTGCCGTGGAACACCAGCGGCGGTGTGGCCGGATCGGCGCCGAGCGCACGGATCTGCAGGACGACGATGCTGTGGTCACCCGCGGGGATCTCGCTGTGCAGCGCGCAGTCCAGCCACGCGCTGGCACCGTGGACCAGGACGGCGCCGCCGGGCAGTTGCTCCCAGTGGACACCGGCGAACCGGTCGCCGACCTTGCGCGACAGGCTCATACAGACCTCGCCGTGCTGTTCGGCCAGCACGCTGAGCCCCAGCCGGCGCGCGGCCCGAAGCACCGGCCAGGTGGTCGACGTGTTCTGCACGCAGACCGACACCAGCGGAGGGTCCACCGATACCGAGGTGAACGAGCTCGCCGCCAGCCCGACGGGTGCTCCACCGGTCATGGCACACACGGCTGTCACCCCGGACGGAAAGCAGCCGAACACCTTTCGCAGCTCGGCTCCGTCGGTGGGACACGGGCGCAGCTCCACTAACGCAGCCCGCCCAGGAAGTCGAGCAGCAGCCGGTTGGTCTCCTTGGGTTCTTCCTGCTGAATCCAGTGCCCGACGTCGGCGATCATGTGCGTGCCGCAGTAGTTCGGCATCACTTCGTCGGCGCGTTCGACGGCCTCGGCACCCCAGGTGGTGCCGACGTCATACTGCCCGCCGATGAACAGGGCGGGCGGGGTCAACGGGGTGCCCTCCTGGTCGGCGAGATCGTGCCAGTCGTTGTCGATGTTGTGATAGAAGCTCAGCGGCCCGCCGAGCCCGGAGCGCTCGAATTCGGCTGTGTAGAAGTCGAGGTCGGCCTCGGTGAACCACTCGGGCATCGGGTCGGGGTACACGAAGGCGTCCTTGAGTCGCGCCCCCTGCTCCATGCACAGCGGCCCGGAGCGGATCACCTCGATCGGGCTCATGGCGGCCAGATCGACGCCGGCGGCCACCGCGGCCTCGGTGGCCGCGATCATGCCCTGCCCCGACACCGTGTAGGTGAGGCCGAGCAGCCAGCCGCGCAGGTCCTCCTCGATCTCGGCGATGATGGCGTCCTGCTCGGAGAAGTAGTCCTGGTACCAGACCTTCCCCGGTCCGGCCAGTTCCAGGTGATAGTCGTTGGGCCGGCGCTCGCCGAACGGGCTTCCGGGCAAACCGATCACACCGCGACCGGCGAATGGCACGCTGATCCCGACCACGCCCCGGCACCGTTCCGGGTGCAGCCAGGCGAAGGTCCAGGCGACCGGCGCCCCCCAGTCGTGACCGACCACCACGGCCTGCTTCTCACCGTAGGTGTCGATCACCCCGACGATGTCGCCGACCAATTCCTTGATCCGGTAGGCGGTTTGGACCCGGTACTTCGAGGAGCTTCCGTAGCCGCGCTGGTCGATGGCCACCACCCGGTACCCGGCATTGGCCAGCGCGGGGATCTGGTGGCGCCACGAGTACCACGACTCGGGGAAGCCGTGCACCAGGATCACCAGGGGACCCTCCCCCTCCTCCACGGCGTGGATGCGGGTCCCGCGGCAGTTGAGCATCCGGTGGATCATGTCGCTCCTTGTCTTGTGGCTTTACTGGCTGCGGGTGGCGCCGGCGAGCGCGTCGTCGGCGGGCACGACGATGCCGACGGGTGGGACACCGCGATCGGTGTAGTTGCGCTCGATCAGCGTCTGCTGTCCGGACATTTTGGTGCGCGCCCACTTTCCGATCACCCGCGACGCCACGCGCGGGGTCATCAGCGCCGCCGCGGGCTTGACCAGGTGCACCACGGCGAGGAATTCGTTGTAGGTGTCCGGATCGTCGTGCACGAATTCCATCACCCGGTCCATGTACCAGGTGAGCGCCTTGAAGTAGAACGGGCGCTTCTTGTCGACGTCCTTGAGCCAGTCGAAGCGCAGGTTCTGTTCTCGGATGACGAACCAGGCGGTGTCGGCCATCTTGGCGATCGTGCGGAAGTACCGCCGGGGCAGCCTGGGATCGGTGGGCGCCAACTTCCCGAGCAGCAGCTGCATCTCCCGAACTTCTTTGAGCGCCAGCGTCATCCCCAGCCCGGATACCGGGTCCGCACTGGTGTAGGCGTCACCGACCACCAGCAGGGCCCGGGGCAGGTTGCGCTTCTTCTCGTAGCGCAGCCGCAGCATGTTCGGGTAGCGGAAGTTGTAGATCGGTGACGCCGGCTCCAGGCCGTCGATGTTGTCCCCGATCACCGCGGAGGGCATCAGCTTGGCGAACTCGCGGAACTCCGCGGCCGTGCGCGGCGGCGAGTAACAGTTGTAGGCGACCAGTGTGGTCGATAGCGTGGTGCGCGTGCTGTCGGTGTAGTACTGCGCGGCATAGGTGTCCTCGAACGGCCGGTAGGCGTAGCAGATGACCATCACCTTGTCGTCCCACTGCCGCTCCGGCGGGACGGTGTGGAACATCGTGGAGTAGAAGCAGTTGATGATGTCTTGCTCGGCCTCGGGCGAACCGATCCCGAGGCGATCCAGGATCTCCGGCACGTGGGTGTTCTTTCCGGAGGCGTCGACGACGAACTCCGCAGGCACCACGTCGAGTTCGTCACCGTCCCCGGCGACGGCGACACCGATGATGGCGTCACCGCTGCGGTCGTAGACCAGGTCGGCGACCTCGGCGTCATAGCGGAAGGTGACCCGCGGTTCGGTGTCGAGCCGGCGCCGGACACACCACTCGAGCAACGGGCGCGCGGCGCAGACGATCTGGATGTCGCCGGTGCCCGGCTTCTTCCACGAACCCCCGAGCCGGATGCGGTACTGGGCGGCCATGTCGACGTCGAACGCGCCCTCGCGCACCATGTCGTCGATGATCCCGGGGAAGAACCGCTCCAGTTCGATACGTCCCGCCGTGAGCAGGTGGTGCAGATGCCAGCCCTGGGCCGCACCCGGCCTGCCCTCGCGGCGGGTGTGCGGGGCGTCCTTCTCCAGCACGATGACGCGGTCGAACTTCTCGGTGAGCACCTTGGCCGCGGCGATGCCGGCGATGCTGCCACCGATGACCACCGCGGTCCCCCTGCCGCGTGAGCGCACATCGGCCACGTCGACCGTGGTGTAGTCCAGTCGCGGTGCGCTCCGGCGCCGCGCCGAGCCGCTGGGGACGAACTTCTCGTAGTACAGGCCGGTCCCGTGAATACCGTTGTCCGTCAGCCAGTTCCGGGTGGCCTCCACCATGCCCGCCGGACCGCACAGATACACGTCGGCGTCGCCGCCGCCGAACATCTCCGGATGCAGCGCGTCGGTGACCCGCCCCACCGGCCCGTCCCAGGACGGGTCCGCGTTGGACACGATGGGGTGGACCTGCAGCGCGGGCAGGCGCCGCTGCAACTCGGCGAGTTCGTCGAGTTTGCAGAGCTCCCCGGCATTGGTGACCCCGTAGACCAGATGCACCGGCAGGTCGATGCCGGGCTCCAGGCTCTGCGCCATCGCCAGGATGGCCGAGATACCGGTGCCGCCGGCGACCAGGACCAACGGCCGTACGACAGGGCGCAGATGGAAACCGCCCTTGCTCGCGCGCATCGCGATCCGGTCGCCCGGCTTGGCCCGATCCCGGAGATAGTCCGACATCGCCCCGCTGGGCAGCAGCCGGACGATGAACTCGACCTCACTGCCCCCGTCCGCGGGGTGGGCATAGGAATAGTTGCGCCACGCCGTGGTGCCGGGCACCTGCAACTGGGCGAACTGCCCGGCCCGGTAGTCCAGCGGACCCAGATCGGAGGTGTCCAGCCGCAGCAGCGCGATGGTCGGCGACACCCGCTCCACGGCGGTCACCGTGCCGGTCCCGGCGACCAGTCGCGCGGCGTTGTCGTCGGCCGGGTACTGCAGGTCGATCACACAGTCCGAGGACGCGAACGTCTGACAGGTCAGGATCTTTCGCTCGTCGCGTTCGACCTCCGAGAGACCTTCGGTACGGCCCATCTCGTAGGAACCCGATGTGCAGGTGGCCACGCAGGTACCGCAGATCCCGCTCTGGCATTCGTTGACGATGGCGACGCCGTGCTCCTCCGCGGCGTCCAGGACGGTCTGATCCGGCCGGGCCGGCATCGTCTTGTGCGTGCCGTCCGAGTACCGGACGGTGATCTGTCGCGCCTGCATCTCCAAGTCCTTTCGGCGTCCTGTCGGCCCCCGCGGATGTTGTGGCTAGACGACCGCCCCCACCGGCTTCTTGGCGATCCGGGCGTTGAGCCGCGGCATGACCTCCTGCGCCAGCAGTCGCATCGATTCCTTCCACGGTCCCGGGTTGTCCATGTAGTCGAACCCCAGGATCAGCAGGTGTCCGAACCCGCCGACCTGGTCGTAGGTGGCTTCGAGTTTGTCGACCACCGTCTCGACCGACCCGACCACGAACGTGTTCTCCGCGAGGTACTCCGGCGTGACGTCCTCGTCGGGGACCGCCGGGTTGTGCTTGTAGAACTTCGTCATGCCGAACATCCGGAACGTCGGCAGCACGTACTCGCGCATGTTGCGGCCCATCATGCCGTCGACGGCGTAGCGGAACGCCTGTTCGTCGGTTTCGGCGACGACGACCTCACGCACCAGACGCCAGTCCTTCCGGTCGGGAGTGCGCCCGGACCGGGCGGCGCCCTCCAACACGGCATCCCAGTGACTGGCCACGTACTCGGTGTTGAGGTCCAGGCTCATCGGGAGATAGCCGCGCTCGCCGGCCAGCTTGAGCGTCTCCGAACCCGCGCTGAAGCCGGTCACACCGATCGGCGGGTGCGGCGCCTGGAACGGCTTGATGTGCCGCTTCATCAAGCCTTCGAACATCGGCGCAATACCGTTGGCGTTCCAGTACTTTCCACGGAACTCCCACGGCTTGTCCTCGGTCCAGACCTTGAGCATGATCTCGAGGGCCTCACGGGTCATCTCGCGGTGCTCGCCGTTCTGGCCGTCGACGTCGAACAGCGCCCAGTCCCCGGGGATGCCGCTGGCGCCGACGCCGAGCATGAAGCGGCCCTGGGCCAGGTGGTCGAAGTACGCCACCCGGTGCGCGAGTTCGACCGGGTGGTGGTAGGGCAGCAGGTGGGCGCCCGGCGCCAGCTTGATGTTCTTGGTCCGCAGCAGCGCCTGAGCCAGCAGGAGGTCGGGCGCGCAGATCGGCTCCCACGGGACGGTGAAGTGCTCACCGACCCAGGCCTCCACGTAGCCGAGCTGATCGGCGAGCTCGATGAGCTCCAGGTCCCACTGGGTCGCGTCGTAGAGGCTGCGCTCCGGCGGATGCGCCGGCATCAGGAACAGTCCGATCTCCATGGTGAACCCTCTCGGTAGTGGCCGAACGACCGCGCCTGGTACCTCAGATGCGATGTACAACACAGTACTAGCAAGATACTTCGTTCGGCGCAAGTCGCAATTTTCTTCGTCATTTGTGTCGGACTAGAGCCGATATTTGCCGTATCGGCTATGGACATACTGCGGCGCGGCCGCGTAGCGTGCAGCATCAGCGGCGGTCACCCGCGGCGAGGGAAGGGAGCATTCGTGCAGCATTTCGACTACATCTCCTACGAGGTCCGCCAGGACGGCCGGATCGCCGTCATCACGCTCGACCGCCCGAAGCAGCGCAACGCGCAGAACCGGGGGATGCTCGTCGAACTCGGTTTGGCGTTCGAACTCGCCGAAGAGGACGACACCGTGCGGGTGGTGATCCTGCGCGGAGCGGGTCCGTGCTTCTCGGCCGGCCACGACCTCGGTTCCTCCGACGACGTCCGGGAACGCTCCCCCGGCCCCGGCCAGCACCCGACGTATGCGTGCAACGGCGGAACACTCACCGGCGCCGACGCCAGGCACCGCCAGGAATGGCACTACTTCTTCCAGAACACCAAGCGGTGGCGCAATCTGCGCAAGATCACCATCGCCGAGGTGCACGGCATGGTGCTGTCCGCGGGACTGATGCTGGCCTGGTGCTGCGACCTGATCGTCGCCGCCGAGGACACGATCTTCGCCGACGTGGTCGGGACCCGGCTCGGGATGTGCGGGGTGGAGTACTTCGGCCATCCCTGGGAGTTCGGGCCACGCAAGGCCAAGGAACTGCTGCTCACCGGCGATTCGCTGGACGCCGACGATGCGCACGCCCTGGGCATGGTCAGCAAGGTGTTCCCCACCGACGAACTGTCCGAACGCACCCTGGAGTTCGCCGCCCGCATCGCCAAGGTCCCCACCATCGCCGCCCTGCTGATCAAGGAGTCGGTGAACCAGAGCGTCGATGCCATGGGCTTCTCCAACGCCCTGGACTCGTGCTTCTCGCTGCACCAGCTCAACCACTCACACTGGGCGGAGCTCACCGGTGACCCGCTGGGCATCGGCACCGTGGAGTACGGGCTCGAGGACTGGCGACTCGCCCCGGAGATCCTGCCCGCCGACAAGAGCCGTCCCTGATCCCGGAGCGAAGAACACGTGGACATCGACTACCCGCCCGAGGCCGAGAAGTTCCGCGAGGACATCAGGGCCTTCCTGGCCGAGACTTTGCCTGCCGATTGGTCCGGCCCCGGTGCGCTGGCCGCCGAGGAGCGCGACGAACTGCGCCACCAGTGGCGCAAGATCCTCTCCGAGCGCGGCCTGGCCGCGGTCTCGTGGCCCCGGCAGTACGGCGGTGGCGGCCTGTCGGCGATCGAGCAGGCGGTACTGGCCGAGGAATTCGCCCGCAGCGGGGCGCCCGAGCGCGAAGAGAACGACATGTTCGGGATCGACCTGCTGGGCAACGCCATGATCGCACTGGGCACCGAAGAGCAGAAGAGCCATTTCCTGCCGCGCATTCTGTCCGGCGAGGATCGCTGGTGTCAGGGCTTCTCCGAACCCGAGGC
>JAGQTW010000380.1 GCA_020438785.1 Mycobacterium sp.
TTCGGTCTTCGTGATGGGTGGGGATTCGAGCTCGGCGATGCGGTTGATCGCTGCGGTGAACACGGCGCTGGAGGTCGAGTTGGGGGTGTGGGCGGTCTTCGAGCCGCCCACGGTATGCGGCCTGGCTCGCCAGATCGATGCCGGGGCCGGCGAGGCCGGCCCGGCGCACGGGCCCAGCTTCGCCGAGGTCCACGGGGTGGCGCCCAGCGAGGTGCACGCCGGTGATCTGAGGTTGGAGAAGTTCATCGACGCCCCGACCCTGTTGGGTGCGCCGACGCTGCCTGCCGCCATCGGTGAGGTCTCGACGGTGCTGTTGACCGGGGCGACCGGGTTCCTGGGCCGCTATCTGTTGCTGGAATGGCTGGAGCGGCTGGCTCCGGTGGGCGGCACGCTGATCTGCCTGGTGCGCGGGGAGTCCGACGAGGCCGCCCGCCGGCGTCTCGAGCGGGCCTTCGACACCGGCGATGCCGCGCTACTGGCCCAGTTCCGGGCCCTGTCCGCCGACGGCCGGTTGCGCGTGATCGCCGGCGACAAGGGCCGGCACAATCTCGACCTCGATGAGCAGGGCTGGGCCCGGTTGGCCGAATCGGTTGACCTGATTGTGGATTCGGCCGCCCTGGTCAATGGTGTGCTGCCGTACTGCGAGTTGTTCGGCCCGAACGTGGTGGGCACCGCCGAGTTGATCCGGCTGGCCATCACCACCAGGCTGAAGGCCTTCACCTACGTCTCCACGGCCGACGTGGGCAATCAGGTCGAAGCCGGGGCGTTCACCGAGGATGCCGACATCCGGATCATCAGTGCCCACCGCGCCAACCAGGGGGGCTACGCCAACGGCTACGGCAACAGCAAGTGGGCCGGTGAGGTGCTGCTGCGCGAGGCCCACGACCTGTGCGGGTTGCCCGTGGCGGTGTTCCGCTCCGGGATGATCATGGCCGACCCGCGCTTCACCGGTCAGCTCAACCTGTCCGACACGGTGACCCGGATGATCTACAGCGTCATGCTGACCGGGGTGGCGCCGGGCTCGTTCTATCAGCGCGACGCGGCCGGCAACCGGCAGCGGGCCCATTTCGACGGGCTGCCGGTCGGGTTCGTCGCCGAGGCCGTCACCACCCTGGGCGCGGAGGCCGAGGAGGGTTTCGTCACTTACCACGTGATGAACCCGCACGACGACGGTATCGGCATCGACGAGTACGTGGACTGGCTGATCGAGGCCGGCCACCCGATCGAGCGGGTCGACGACTTCGGGCAGTGGGTGCAGCGCTTCGAGGACGGTTTGCGGGCGCTGCCGGAGCGACAGGCCCAGAACACCGTGCTCCCGTTGCTGCTCGCGGTGCGCAAGGGTGCCCTGGACTTCCAGCCGCCGGAACCCATGCTCGGGGCCTCGGCTTCCACCGAGCGGTTCCGGGCCGCGGTCCGCGCGGCCCGAATCGGGTGCGACGGTGACATCCCGCATGTCACCCCGGAGGTCATCATCAGGTACGCCACCGACCTCGAGGCGCTCAAGTTGCTGTAGCGCGAGATCGGTTGCCCCGCAATCGGCTCAGCCCAGGAACGTCACCAGCGTTGCGATGAGGATGGCGGTCGAGATCAGCGACCAGAACAACAACCTGACTGTCAGATCGTCGCCGCGGAAGCTGCAGAACGACATCAGGATGTCCGGGTGTCCAGAACGAGACCCGGATATTGGGATCGGTAGCGCCGACGGGGGTGTGCACTGAACCGTGAGCGCCATACCGAAGGAGCGTCCCATGAGAATCGCCGTCCTGGTCCTTGCCGGCCTGGCGGCCGGCGCAGTGCTGACTGCGACCGCCGCGCACGCGCACGTGTTGGCGGCTCCGCCGCCGGCCCAGACCCATCCGCTGCAGCCGCCACCCGGCCCCGTCGTCGACCCCGATCCGGTGGTGGCGGTGCAGAACTTTCAGGGCCAGATCGCCGAGCTGCACGACAACTGGCAGACGCTCAGTCCCGACGAGCGGAATCAGCGGCTGAAGACACTTCAGCAGACGGCGCCCCTGATCGAAGCCGAGACCCGCAATCTCGCACCGGGCGAGCAGCTGCAGGTGGAGGGCATGCTGTTGTCGGCGATGTTCCAGCTGGCCGATCTCCTGCGCCAGATGCGATAGCTCAGCGTAGGCCGTTGGCGATCGCTTCGAACGCCTCGCCCATGGCCGCCGGCAGTGGCAGGTCATGGGCGAGCCAGTACTCGTACGCCGACAGGGCGGCGCCGAGCATGCTCCAGGCGATCGTCTGCGGCACCAGGTCGGTCGGCTGCGCGCCGCTTCGGCGGGCGACGAAATCGGCGACCACCGCGCGCCAGCCGGCGTACATCGTCATCGAGTAGGCCTGAAGCTCGGCGGTCCCCAGGATCAGCCGCATCCGCGCACGGTGCCGGTCGGTCTGGAAATCGTCACCTGAGTTGAAGTCCAGCAGTGCGGTGCGCAGGGCGTCGCGCAGCGAGACCGACGGATCGGTGCGGTCCAGTACCGCCGCGAAGTGGCTCAGGTGGGCGTCGAAATCGCCCCACGGGATTGCGTTCTTCGATGGGTAGTACCGAAACAGGGTGCGCCGGGCGATTCCGCACGCCAGCGCGACATCGTCGACGCTAACCTGGCCGAACCCGTTCGCCGCGAACAGGTCCAGCGCGACATCGGCGATCTTGTCGCAGGTCGTCGACCGCCGACGGCCCACCCGAGCCGAGCTGCCGGCGCCGGCGATCACCGATCCAGTCGCCAAGAAACCCATCCCTTCCCTTTTCGACACCGTATGCCATATTCTGGCGGCTCCGGTGTCACATCGCCGGTGAACGCGAATTTGAAGGGAGCATCCGCATGGAGCCCAGCCAGAGCACCCAGGCCGAGTCTGCCGCCGAGTTGGTCACCGAGTCACTGGTCGAAGAGGTGTCCATCGACGGCATGTGCGGGGTCTACTGACAGTGGATCCGTCCGGGTGCTGGCAACTGCACCCACAGGTGGCGGTTCGGCCCGAACCGTTCGGTGCGCTGCTGTACCACTTCGGGACGCGAAAGCTGTCCTTCCTGAAGAACCGCACCATCCTGACCGTCGTGGAGTCGCTCGACGATCACCCCGACGTCGGCTCGGCGTTGGCCGCTGCGGGGGTGGAGAACGATGCCGAGGGTCCCTACCTGCACGCGCTGGGCGTGCTGGTGGAGTCGAACATGTTGGTGCCCCGGCGATCTGACCAGGAGATGCCTTGACCGCCACCGCGCCGGTGCCCCGGCTGATCGAGCAGTTCGAACGCGGCCTCGGCGCGCCGATCTGCCTGACCTGGGAACTGACCTACGCCTGCAACCTGGCCTGTGTGCACTGCCTGTCCTCGTCGGGCAAGCGCGACCCGCGTGAGTTGTCCACGGCTCAGTGCAAGGCGATCATCGACGAGCTGGAACGCATGCAGGTGTTCTACGTGAACATCGGCGGCGGCGAACCCACGGTGCGCCCCGACTTCTGGGAGCTGGTGGACTACGCCACCGCGCACCACGTCGGGGTCAAGTTCTCCACCAACGGCGTTCGCATCACTGCGGAGGTGGCGGCGCGGCTGGCGGCCAGTGACTATGTCGACGTCCAGATCTCGCTGGACGGCGCCACCGCGGAGGTCAACGATGCCGTGCGGGGTGTCGGCTCCTTCGCGATGGCGGTCCGCGCGCTGGAGAACCTCGCCGCTGCCGGATTCAAAGACGCCAAGATCTCGGTCGTGGTCACCCGCCACAACGTCGACCAACTCGACGACTTCAAGGCGTTGGCTGACCGGTACGGTGCCACGCTGCGCATCACCCGGCTTCGCCCTTCCGGCCGCGGCGCCGACGTGTGGGACGAGTTGCATCCCACCGCCGAACAGCAAGTGCAGCTGTACAACTGGCTGGTGGCCAAGGGGGACCGGGTGCTTACCGGCGACTCCTTCTTCCACCTGTCGGGCTTGGGCGCACCCGGTGCCTTGGCCGGGCTGAACATGTGCGGCGCCGGGCGGGTGGTGTGCCTGATCGATCC
>JAGQTW010000381.1:0-9582 GCA_020438785.1 Mycobacterium sp.
GGCGCACCGCGGTGCCGTCGGCCAGCACCACCTGTAGTCCCAGCACGTAATCGGTTGTCACGCCGTACTTCACGCAGCACAGCCCGCCGGCATTGGTCGCGATGTTGCCGCCGATGCTGCAAATCTCATATGACGACGGGTCCGGCGGGTACCACAGTCCGTGCTCGGCGACGACCTTCTTCACCTCGGCGTTGAGCAGGCCGGGCTGCACCACGGCGGTGCGGGTCACGGGGTCGACGGTGATGTCGCGCATCTTCTCCGTCGACAGCACGATCCCGCCGTCCAGCGCGGTCGCCCCGCCGGACAGTCCGGTGCCCGCCCCGCGCGGCACGACCGCGACGCGGTGCCTGCTCGCCCAGCGCAGCACCGTCTGCACCTCTTCGGTGCGGGTGGGCCGCACCACAGCCAGTGGCGTGCCCGCCGACGGGTCGGCGGCGCGGTCCTGCCGGTAGGACGCCAGGATGTCGGGGTCGGTGACCACGACGCCGTCGTCGAGTTCGGCGGCCAGCTCGGCCAGCGCGATCACGGACATGCGGCCATCCTAGGTCGGCACCTCAGAGCACCTCGAACACCTTGTAGTGCACCTCCGAGAGCGACATCTGGTTCAGCGCCACGGTGTGCACCGCGTTGATCCACCGGTAGCGCTCGTCATCGGTGTCGAACAGCGGGCTGGAGCGGGCATACACCTCGTCGTGGCGGACCAAGTCTCCCGCGCTGTAGCGCGTGGTGGCCTCCGGGTCCATCAGCACTCGCCCGGTCACGGTGATGTGGACGTGGGCGCCGTCATCGGTGCGCAGCGTGGCCCGAACGTCCAGCCGGGCCACGCCGTCGCTGCCGAGCACCACCCAGTCGCCGCCGCCGGGCAGCAGGTCGCCGGCGATCCGGTCGCCCTGCACCCGGCCGCGGGTGATCACGAACGTCATCCGGGTGCCGGTCGGGGTGGGGAAGATCTGCGCCGCGTCGAACTCGACGTGCATGTCGAGCAGGTGGCGGAAGCGGGGTTCGGCGTCGATGTCAACGAGCGTCATGGTGTGAGCGTAGGCGCGGCCGGTTCGTCGTCGAGTTCCCGCAGCGCGGGCAGCAACGGGCAGATGAGCCCGATGATCAGGACGGGCACCGCCAGCACCAGAAACGTGACCTTCAGGCCGAACGCGTCCACCAGGGGACCGGCGAGCATGAACCCGAGGGGGCCCGCCGCGTAGGCCATCGACGTCATCACCCCGACCACCCGGCCGCGGAGGTGCTCGGGCGTGCGGGTCTGCATCACCGAGTTGTAGATCGGCCCGATCGGCCCGTACACCAGGCCGGTGAGCGCGGCGAACGCCAGGATCACCGGAAGCGGTGGCAGGAACGCGATCACCAGCACGGCGGTCCCGAACGTCAGCACCGCGGTGAGCACCGTCGTCCGCTTGCTGGACACCTTCGACAGCACCGTCCAACTCAGCGCCCCCACCAGCCCGCCGATCGACAGCGCCATCAAGACCCAGCCCAGGTGGGCGGGCTCGTTGCGGTCGGTGAAGTACTTGGGGAACAGCACGCTCTCCATCGGCAGGTACAGCCCGGTGACCGCCAGATCGATCAGGCCCAGCGTCCGCAGCACCCGGTTGTGCCAGACGAACCGCAGTCCCTCGACCACCCCCGAGACCACGCCCTCGGGCCGCTTGTCGCGTGCGGGGCGACCGGCCCCCTCGAGGCGCAGCACCGCCATCGCCAGGATCGACAGCACGAACGCGCCCGCGGTGACCCACATCGTGTTCACCCCGCCCAGCGTCGCGATCAGTAGGCCCCCGATGCCCGGCCCGGTGATGTAGGCCAGGTTGAACACCGCTTCGTAGACGCTGTTGGTGTGGTCGAGCGTCCAGTCGGCGCGCGCCGCGGCCTCGGGCAGCATCGACTGGCGGGCGGTCATCCCGGCGGGATCGAAGAACGAGCCCAGCGCCGCAAGCCCGGCCAGCGCCACCGTGGTCAGCGAGCCGGTGCCCAGCGTGAACGCCAGCACCGGGATGGCGGCGACCGACATCGCCGACAGCGCATCGGCCAGCATCGCCACCCGACGCCTGCCGACGAAGTCCACCGCCGTGCCCGCGACCAGGGTGGCGACCAGCAGTGGCAGGGTCGCCGCGGCGGCGACGATCGAGGCGTCCACCGCGCTGCCGGTGCGCTGCAGCACCAGCCACGGGAAGGCCACCATCGAGATGCCGTTGCCGGCCGCGGCGAGGAACGCCGAAGACAGGATCAGCAGCGCCTGCACGCGGTTGGTGCTCACCGGCGAAGCTTAAGCGCGCCCCGGCTCCGAACAGGCACAGTGGACGGGTGACCCTGCACGCGCATCCCCGCACCGCAGTGCCGTTCCCATCGCCGGTGCCCGCGGGCACGGGTTGGCCGGGTGATCCGGCGACACCGGACACCCCGGTGGCGACGACCGGGCGGCGGGTGGCCGCCCTGGCCGCGAAGGTGGCGGACGTCGACGAGTTGGACGCCCTGGTGAGCGTGTGCCGGGCCTGCCCGCGGCTGGTGGCGTGGCGCGAAGAGGTGGCGGTGGTCAAGCGCCGCTCGTTCGCCGACGAACCGTACTGGGGACGACCGATCACCGGCTGGGGTTCGCCGCGCCCCCGCATCCTGGTGCTCGGGCTGGCGCCGGCCGCGCACGGCGGCAACCGGACGGGGCGGGTGTTCACCGGTGACCGGTCGGGCGATCAGCTGTTCGCCGCGCTGTACCGGGCCGGACTGGTCAACTCGCCGATCAGTGTCGACGCCGCGGACGGCTTGAGCGCCAAGGACATTCGGATCGCGGCCGCAGTGCGGTGCGCGCCGCCCGGCAATGCGCCCACGCCCGAGGAAGGCGCCACGTGCGCGCCGTGGCTGGACGCCGAATGGCGGCTGATCGCTCCGCACGTGCGGGTGATCGTCGCCCTCGGCGGCTTCGCCTGGCAGGCGGCGCTGCGGCTGCTCGGCAACGAAGAATGGGCCGAGCTGCCGTCACCGGCCAAACCCAAGTTCGGCCACGGTGTGGTCGCCGAACTTGCGTCGGGGCGCCAACTGCTGGGGTGTTACCACCCCAGCCAGCAGAACATGTTCACCGGACGGCTCACCCCCGCCATGCTCGACGACGTGTTCGGCGACGCCCGCACGCGGGCCGGGGAAGCTCCCGACGAAGGGTGGTGTTGAACAGCTCATGCGACTTTCCGTACTCGACCTGGTCCCGGTCCGCAGCGACCAGACCACGGCGGACGCGTTGGCGGCCACCGTGCGGCTCGCGCAGACCGCCGACCGGCTCGGCTTCACCCGCTACTGGCTGGCCGAACACCACAACATGCCGGCCGTCGCGGCCACCAGCCCGCCGGTGCTGATCGCCTACCTCGCCGCCCAGACCACCCAGCTGAGGTTGGGCTCCGGCGGTGTGATGCTGCCAAACCACGCCCCGCTGGCCGTCGCCGAGCAGTTCGCGCTGCTGGAGGCCGCCGCACCGGGCCGCATCGACCTGGGCATCGGCCGCGCCCCGGGCTCCGACCCGGTCACCTCGATCATGTTGCGCGGCACCAGCGACGATTCCGACGTCGAGAACTTCCCGCAGTACCTCGACGATGTGGCGGCGCTGATGGGCGCGCGGGGGGTGCGGATCCCGATCCGCGGCCAGGACTACATCCTCAAGGCCACCCCCGGCGCGACCGGCGTGCCGCGGATCTGGCTGCTCGGTTCCTCGCTGTATTCGGCGCATCTGGCGGCGGCCAAGGGCCTGCCCTATGTGTTCGCGCACCACTTCTCCGGGCAGGGCACGGCCGAGGCGCTGGGGGTGTACCGCACGGAGTTCCGGCCCAGCGACCTGGCCGCCGAGCCGGTGACGTTCATGACCGTCAACGCGGTGGTTGCGCCGACCCGCTCCGAGGCCGAGGCGCTGCTGCTGCCCAACCTGCAGCTGATGGCCCGGCTGCGCACCGGTCAGCCGCTGGGGCCGCTCGACTTGGTCGAGGATGCGGCAACGACGACGATGGCGCCGCCGGCCGGGTCGATCGTCGCGGCCGCCCGTTCGCGGGCCGTCGTCGGTGCGCCGGCCGAGGCCGCCGACCAGATCCGTTCGCTCGTAGCCGAATTCGACGTCGACGAGGTGATGGTCAACCCGGTGGCCTCCGCGCACCGCGGCACCGATCCGGGGACCGCCCCGGACCGCGAGCTCACCCTCGAACTGTTGGCCAAGGAACTGTTCTAGCCGCGGCCACGTCTCCCGGTCGACGGGTGTCGTGCCCGCCTCCGAGCGACTCCGCGCCCCCGGTCGATCGAGAGTCTCTCGTAGCCGGGCACCTAGGGTGTCAGCCGGACCACCGGGATCGGCCGCGTCGTCAGCTTCTGATAGGCGCCGTAACGCCCGGAGTTCTCGTCGTCGCACAGCTTCCACAACCGGGCGTAGTCCGGGTCGTCGGGCAACACGACCTGCGCCCGGACGGGCAGCCGCCGGGGGCCGACGTTGATCTCGACCTCAGGATTCGTCCGCAGGTTGTGATACCAGGCCGGGTTGCGCGGCGCCCCGCCGTTGGAGGCGACGATCAGGTAGTCCCCGCCGTCGCGGTAGTAGGCCAGCGAATGTGTACGCAGCTGACCGGTTTTCGCCCCGATGCTGTGCAGGAGCAGCATCCGCGGGGCGAACGGGATGCGGTGTCCCACCCAGCCGTTGGTGCGCTGGTAGAGCGAGTCGTGCACCGTCATGAACCGCATCATCGCGCGGTCGAGCAGCGAGCTCATGGCACCAGCCCCAACGCGGCCCGCAGAATCCGGCCGGTGGCCTCCCGGTCGGGGTCGCGGCGCACCAGCATCCCCTTGGCGAACGCCAGCTTGTCGCCGTTGCGGCGGGGGATAACGTGCAGATGGATGTGGAAGACGGTTTGCATCGCGGCCTTGCCGTCGTTGATCGCGATGTTGTTGCCGTCGGCCGCCAGACCGGATACCCGAGTGGCCCGGGCAACCTGCTGCCCGACGGCCAGCATGCCGGCCAGCGTCTCAGCCGGGGTGTCGGTCAGGTCGACGGTATGGCGCTTGGGCAGCACCAGTGTGTGCCCCCGGGTGAACGGGCGGATGTCCAGGATGCCGAGATGGTCGTCATCCTCGTAGACGCGGATCGCCGGGGCGGTGCCCGCCACGATCTCGCAGAACACACATGGCATTCCGCCACCGTAGCCGCACCGCGTTACGCTCCGCTGAGTGGACACCACCGACATCGCCTTCGCCGGCGCGGCCGAACAGGCCCGCATGCTCGCCGCCGGCACCATCACCGCACCGGACCTGCTGGAGCTGTACCTGGAACGGATCGCCCGGGTGGACCGGGAAGTGCGGTCCTACCGGATCGTGCTGGCCGACAGGGCGCGGCGGGAGGCCGCGGCCGCGCAGGAGTCGCTCGACGCGGGGGAGCGGCTGCCGCTGCTGGGTGTCCCGATCGCCATCAAGGACGACGTCGACGTCGCCGACGAGTTCACCTGCTACGGCAGCAGTGCCCACGGCCTGCCCCCGACCGCCGACGCCGAGGTGGTGCGGCGGCTGCGCGCGGCGGGTGCGGTGATCCTCGGCAAGACCGCGGTGCCGGAGATGATGCTGTGGCCGTTCACCGAGACGGTCGCGTTCGGGGCCACCCACAACCCGTGGGACGTGTCCTACACCCCGGGCGGCAGCAGCGGCGGCAGTGCGGCGGCCGTCGCCGCCGGCCTCGCCCCGATGGCGCTGGGCTCCGACGGTGCCGGCTCGATCCGTATCCCGTCCACCTGGTGTGGGGTGTTCGGGATCAAGCCGCAGCGCGACCGGGTGCCGCTGGCACCGCACGACGACGCCTGGTGCGGCATGAGCGTCAACGGGCCGATCGCGCGCACCGTCGAGGACGCCGCGCTGTTCCTCGACGTCACCGCCAGCAAGCCGGCGCCGCGCGGCGGTTTCGTCAAGGCGGCCGCCCGCAAGCCCGGCCGGCTGCGGATTGCGTTGAGCGCCAAGCTTCCGCCGACGATGATCGGCCGGGTCGGCCGCCCCCAGCAGCGCGCGCTCGACGGGATGGAGGCGCTGCTGCGCGACCTCGGCCACGAGGTGCTGTGGCGCGACCCCGACTACCCGGCCTGGGCGGTGTACGGCCACGTGCTCCCCCGGATGTGGCGCGGGATCTACGAGGACGTCCAGCACCTGCCGCATCCGGAGCGGCTCGAGCCGCGCACCAGGACCGCCGCACGCCTGGGCAGCCTGGTCTCGGACAGTCAGCTCGCCAAGATCCGGGCCGCCGAGCCGACGCTGGCCGCCCGGGTCGGCTCGATCTTCGACGACGTCGACGTCCTGATCACCCCCGGAACCGCTTTGGGCCCGTCCCGGGTCGGGCAGTACCAGCACCGCGGTGGCATCGGCACGTTGGCGCTGGTGGCCAGCCGGGTGCCGTTCAACGCGATCTTCAATGCGACGGGCCAGCCGGCCGCGGTCGTCCCGTGGGGGCTCGACGCCGCGGGTCTGCCCCTGTCACTGCAACTGGTCGGTCGGCCCTCCGACGAGGCGACCCTGCTGTCGCTCAGCCACCAGATCGAAGCCGCCCGGCCATGGGCGGGCCGACGGCCGCCGGTGTCATGACCCGGTGACGACCCGCCAGGCCGCCAGCTTGTCGGTGTAGCTCATCGTCTGCGCGGGGCTGGTCGACGGCAACCGCAGGTAGCTCACGTCGGCGTCGATGCGCACCAGCCGCGCGTAATTGTGTTGTGCGGCAGCGCCGTTGAAATAAACCCGCTCGATCGCGGGGTGTGCGGCGAAGAACGCCGCGAAGTCGTTGGCCACCATGCTGGCCGGGTCGACCGCCGAGTCCAGGCTGCCTGGGCGCCGGCAACTGTGCAGCACATCCCAGACCGCGACACCGTTACGGCGCAACGCCTCCACCCGACGCGGGTACGGCTCGTCCACCTCGAACCCGAACAACTCACCGGCGATGCGCCAGAACGCATTTCGCGGATTCCCGTAGTACTCGGCGGCCGCCAGGGACATCACACTGGGCATGTTGCCCAGGATCAGCAGGCGGGAATCGGGATCGGCGATGGGCGGCAGTCCCCGAAGCAATGGCGGTCGTGGCATCGGCTCCGAACGTATACGTTGAGCGGGTGACGCAGCACCCGGATACCGCGGACATCGAGGCGTCCGGTCTGCTCGACGGGTTGACCGGCGAGGCCCGGGCCGAACGCGCCGAGTTGATCCCGTACCTGTTGGATCTCGGCATCACCGTCGAGGAGATCAAGGCCTCGTTCGCGCCGATGCTGTTGCCGGCCCGCCGCGTCCTCGGTGACGACGGCACCCACCTGTCGGCCCGCGAGATCAGTGAGCGCACCGGCCTGGACGTCGACCAGTTGATGCGCTTCCAGCGGGCGAGCGGGTTGCCGGTGGTCGAGGACCCCGACGCCGCAGTGTTCATGCGGCCCGACGGCGATCCCGCCGTGCACATCAAGCGGTTCCTGGAGTTGGGCATCGACGCCGACCAGATGCTGAGCATCGTCCGGCTGCTGGCCGAGGGCCTGTCCCACGCCGCGGAAGTGATGCGCTACACCGCGGTTGCCACCACGCTGAAGCCGGGCGCCACCGAACTCGAGATGGCGAAGGGCTCGCAGGCACTGGTCAGTGCCGCCGCCCCGCTGCTGGGCCCGATGATCCAGGACATGCTGATGCTGCAGTTGCGGCATGCGATGGAGACCGAGTCCATCAACGCCAACGAGCGGGCCGCCGGTGCGCCGCTGCCCGGCGCGCGGATGGTCGCGGTGGCCTTCGCCGATCTCGTCGGCTTCACCAGGCTGGGTGAGGAGGTGCCCCCGGAGCAACTCGAGCAGTTGGCCAACCGGCTGGCCGAGGCGGCCCGCGAGGTCGCCGTCAAGCCGGTGCGGTTCATCAAGACGATCGGCGACGCGGTGATGCTGGTGTCGGTCGAGGCCGCACCGCTGCTGGAGGCGATGCTCGCCCTCGTCGAGACCATCGACTCCGACGAGGCCCTGCCCCAGCTGCGGGCCGGGGTGTCCTACGGGGCGGCGGTGAGCCGCGCCGGTGACTGGTTCGGCAGCCCGGTGAACCTGGCCAGCCGGGTGACCGGGGTGGCCCGGCCGGCCTCGGTGCTGGTCACCGAGGCGGCCCGCGACCAGATCGGCGACGACGACCGGTTCAGCTGGTCGTTCGCCAAGGCGCGCCACCTCAAGGGCATCAAGGACGACGTCAAGCTGTTCCGCGCCCGCCGCGCCGAGAACCCCTGACCGTCAGCGCCTGCGTCGCACCGCCACGCCGCCGGCGATCACCGCCGCGATCAACAGCACGATCGCCCAGCCGGCGCCGGCCAGCCACCACACCGCCGCGACCGCGATCAGCGCCGGCGAGGCCAGCAGCAGCACCATCGCCGGATGCTGCCGGACCACGTCCCGGGCGGCCCGGGCCCGCTGCGGGTCGAGTTCTTTACCTGCCATGCCGCCATTATCCGCAACCGCCGGGGCGGAGCCCGGTGTTCGCCGGTGGCGAACACCTCGACAGGCCTTTGTAACAATGTAAGCATGTAATTCATGAAGCACACACACATGCACTCGCGCCGTCCCGGCCGGCCCGGCGGCTGGCAGCAGGCCGACCAGCCGGACGCCTCCGACGCCGGCGAATGGTTCGCCGGACGGCTTCCGGAGGCCTGGTTCGCCGGCGACCCGGCGGTGATCGTCGACCGGGAGGAGATCACCGTGATCGGTCGGCTTCCCGACGCCGGCGACGAAGAGACCGAGGCCCGCGCGGCCGGCCGGGTGTCCCGGTTCCGCGAGGAGACCCGCTCCGAACGCATGCGCATCGCCGAGGAGGCGCAGGCCAGGTACGGCCGCAAGGTGTCCTGGGGCGTGGAGACCGGAGCGCCCGGCGACGGCACCGCCGAGCGAATCCTGTTCACCCACATCGCCGTTCCGGTGATGACCCGGCTCAAGCAGCCGGAACGCCAGGTGCTGGACACCCTGGTCGACGCCGGCGTTGCGCGCTCCCGTTCCGACGCGCTGGCCTGGTCGGTCCGCCTCGTCGGGCAGCACGCCGAGGAGTGGCTGGCCAAACTGCGCGAGGCGATGTCCGAGGTCGACGACCTGCGCGCGCAGGGCCCCGAACTCTAGACCCGGGTCACACGCGCGTCATCTCGAAGTAGGCGCCGCGCCGGGCCAACAGTTCGGCGTGGCTGCCCTGCTCGACGATCCGCCCGCCGTCCATCACCAGGATCGTGTCCGCGTCGCGGATGGTGGAGAGCCGGTGGGCGATGATGAAACTCGTCCGGCCCCGGCGCAATTCGCTCATCGCCTGCTGCATCAGCAGCTCGGTGCGGGTGTCCACCGAGCTGGTGGCCTCGTCGAGGATCAGCAACTGGGGCTGCGCCAGGAACGCCCGCGCGATCGTGATCAGCTGCTTCTCGCCGGCGCTGATGTTGCCCCCGTCGTCGCTCACCCGGGTCTCGTAGCCGTCGGGCAGGGTGTGCACGAAGCGGTCCACGTACGCCGCGCGGGCGGCCGCGATGATGTCGTCTCGGCCGGCGTCCGGCCTGCCGTAGCCGATGTTCTCCGCGATCGTCCCGCCGAACAGCCAGGTGTCCTG
>JAGQTW010000381.1:9672-14674 GCA_020438785.1 Mycobacterium sp.
ACCGCATCAGCAGGTTCACCAGGGTCGTCTTGCCCGCCCCGGTCGGCCCGACGATCGCCACCGTGCTGCCCGGTTCGGCCACCAGCGACAGGTCCTCGATCACCGGTGTCCCCGGGGTGTAGCCGAACCAGACGTTCCGGAATTCCACTCGCCCGCGCGCGGTTTCGCCGACCGGTGGCAGCGCCACCGCGGCATCCGGGACCTCCTCGGGTTCGTCGAGGAAGTCGAAAACCCGCTCGGCGCTGGCCACCCCCGATTGCAGGGTGTTGTACATGCCGGCCACCTGGGTCAGCGGCTGGTTGAACTGGCGGACGTACTGGATGAAGGCCTGGATGCTGCCCAGCGTGATCTGGCCGGTGGCCACCTGATAGCCGCCGACCACCGCGACCGCCACGTAGCTCAGGTTGCCGACGAAGGTGGTCGCCGGGGACACCAGCCCGGAGAAGAACTGCGCACCGAAACTCGAGGCGTACACCTCGTCGTTGAAGTCCCGGAACCTCTCCCGCGCCACCGCGCGGTGCCCGAACGTCTTCACGATCGTGAAACCGCTGTACGTCTCCTCGATGTGGGCGTTGAGCCGGCCGGTGTTGGCCCACTGCGCGATGAACATCTTCTGCGAGCGGCGGGCGATCGCCCGCGTCACCCACAGCGACAGCGGCACCGTCACCACCGTGATGAGTGTCAGCAGCGGTGAGATCGTCAACATCATCGCGAGCACGGCGATCACGGTGAGCACCGAGGTGAGCAGTTGGCTGATGGTCATCGACACCGACGACTGGATGTTGTCGACGTCGTTGGTCACCCGGCTGAGCAGTTCGCCGCGCTGGCGGGAGTCGAAGTACGACAACGGCAGCCGGTGCACCTTGTGTTCGACGTCGGAGCGCAGCGCGGTGATGGTGCGCTGGACGATGACGTTGAGCAGCCTCGCCTGGATCCAGACCAGCAGGGCGGCAACCAGATACAGCGCCAGCGCCAGCGCCAGCGTGCGGCCTACCGCGGGGAAGTCGACGCCGCGGCCCGGCACGACGTTCATGCCCGACAGCAGGTCGGCGAACGTGTTGTCGCCGCGGGCCCGGGCGGCCGCAATGGCCTGCTCCTTGGTGAGCCCGGCGGGCAGTTGACGGCCGATCACCCCGTTGAACAGCAGGTCGGTGGCATGCCCGAGGATGCGCGGCCCGATCACGCTGAGCGCGATCCCGCCGATGGTCAGCGCGACCACCGCCGCCGCCAGGCGCCGTTGCGGGGTCAGCCGCCGCAGTAGCCGCAACGCCGATCCGCTGAAGTCCCGCGAGCGCGCCGTGGCCGAGTCCTGGGTCAGGGTGCGCAGGCCGCCGCCGCGCATCCCCGGCCCCGTCACTGTTGCCCTCCGACCCCGGCGCCGATGGACTGCGAGTCGACGAACTCGGCGTACACCGGGCACTCGACGAGCAGTCGGTCGTGCGTTCCCGCGCCCACCACCCGGCCGCCGTCGACCACCACCACCTGGTCGGCCTGGGTCACCGTCGAAATCCGCTGCGCCACAATGACGACCGTCGCGTCGGCGGACACCTCGCGCAACGCCGAACGCACCCGCGCGTCGGTGTGCACGTCAAGGGCGGAGAACGCGTCGTCGAACAGATAGACCGCCGGGCGGCGGATCACCGCGCGCGCGATGGCCAACCGTTGCCGTTGCCCGCCGGAGAAGTTGATGCCGCCCTGCGCGACCCGCATCCGCAGCCCGTCGGGATGTGCCCGGACGAAGTCGTCGGCCGCCGCCACCCGCAGCGCCGCCCACATCTCCTCGTCTGTCGCGTCCGCCTTGCCGTAGTAGAGGTTGTCGGCGACGGTGCCGGAGAACAGATAGCCGCGCTGGGGCACCAGGCCGAGCGCGGACCACAGGTACTCGGTGTCATAGTCCCGAACGTCGACGCCGTCCAGGCGCACCGCGCCGTCGGTGACGTCATAGAGCCGGCACATCAGCGCCACCAGCGTCGACTTCCCGGAACCGGTGCAGCCCACGATCGCCGTCGTCGAACCGGGTGCGGCGGTGAACGAAACATCCTCCAGCACCGGCCGTTCGGCTCCCGGATAGCGGAACGTCGCGCCGTCGAGCACCAGTTCGCCGCGGATGCCCGTCGCGGGGCGGCGCGGCGATGCTGGACTGGTGATTGCGGCCTGGGTGGACAGCACCTCGGTGATCCGCTCGGCGCACACCGACGCCCGCGGCAGCAGCAACAGCAGCAGCGTGGCCATGAGAACGGCCATCAGGATCTGCATGAAATACGACAGGAACGCGATCAGCGAGCCGACCTGCATCCGGCCGGCGTCGATGCGCAGACCGCCGAACCAGATCAACGCGACGCTGGAGATGTTGATGGTCAGGGTGGTCACCGGCAGCATCAGCGCCTGCCAGCGACCCGCCGCCAGCGCGGTGTCGGACACGGCCTGGTTGGCCTCGGCGAACCGGTCCTTCTCGAACGGTTCCCGGGCGAAGGCCCGGATCACCCGGATGCCCGAGAGTTGTTCGCGCAGCACCCGGTTGATGCCGTCGATGAGGCGTTGCATGCTACGGAAGATCGGCAGCATCCGCGAGACGATCCAGTAGTTGGACACCGCCAGCACCGGCACGCTGACCAGCAGCAGCCAGGACAGCCCGGCGTCCTGGTGGATGGCCATGATGATCCCGCCGACGCACATGATGGGTGCGGTCACCAGCGTGGTGGCGGTCATCTGCACCAGCACCTGGATCTGCTGGACGTCGTTGGTGGTCCTGGTCAGCAGCGACGGGGCCCCGAACCGGGCGGTCTCCCGCGCGGAGAAGGTGGTGACGTGGTGGAACATCGCCGAGCGCAGGTCGCGCCCGAACCCCATGCCGGTGCGCGACCCGAAGTACACGGCGCCGATCGCGCACAGCACCTGGAGGCCGGTGACGGCCAGCATCACCATTCCGAGTTGCGCGATCAGGCCGGTGTCGCCCTTGGCGACCCCGTCGTCGATGATCGCGGCGTTGACGGTCGGCAGGTACAGCGAGGCGAGGGTGCTGATGGTCTGCAGCGTCATCACCGCCGCGACCAGCCACCGGTACGGCCGGACATACTGTCGCAGCAGTGCCAGGAGCATGCCGTTACTGTCGCATACGACCGGCGAGGTATTGCAGACCGACTTTGCAGCACCATGCCGCCGCCGCACCGGCTGAGTTGCGACGTATGAGCAGGTCAGCGGGCCTATCGGTGGTTGGCCTCTGCGCCGACCGCTACAGTGCATGCTGTGAGAAGCAGGTGCGCATGACCCGAGCGCGCAGATTGGCGACGCTGGTCGTCGCCGCCGTGGCGGTGATCCCTGCGCTGAGCGCATGCTCGGGCTCGGACTCGAACCAGCCCCAATCGTCGCAGTCCCCGTCCGCGCCGTCGACGGGGAACGCCAAGCACGGGCCGTTGTTCCCCGAGTGTGGTGGCATCACCGACCAGATCATGGCGGAGCAGACCCGGGTGACCGGCCTGGTCAAGACCGCGGCCAACTCGGTCGGGTGTCAATGGCTGGCCGGCGGCGGCATCCTCGGCCCGCACTTCTCCTTCACCTGGTACCGCGGCAGCCCGATCGGGCGGGAGCGCAAGACCGAGGAACTTTCCCGCACCAGCGTGGAGGACATCAACATCGAGGGCCACAGCGGTTTCATCGCGCTCGGTACCGACCCCACCCTGGGGGACAACCTGTGCGAGATCGGCATCCAGTTCAACGACGACTTCATCGAGTGGTCGGTCAGCTTCGCCGAGAAGCCCTTCCCGCCGGCGTGCGAGGTGGCCAAGGAGCTCACCCGCCAGTCGATTGTGAACGCCAAGTGAGCCGCCCGACCGGACGCCGCCTGGCCCTCGGCGCCGCCGCGCTGTCGGCGGTGCTCGCCGTCAGCGGTTGCGCACAGACCGTGAGCGGGACGGCGGTCAAGGCCGGCTCGGGCAGCGTGCCCCGCAACGACAACTCCGCCCAGCAGTACCCGAACCTGCTCAAGGAGTGCGAGGTGCTCACCACCGACATCCTCGCCAAGACCGTCGGCGCCGATCCGCTGGACATCCAGAGCACCTTCGTCGGCGCGGTGTGCCGCTGGCAGGCCGCCAATCCGGCCGGCCTGGTCGACATCACCCGGTTCTGGTACGAGCAGGGCAGCCTGGACAACGAGCGCAAGGTCGCCCAGAACCTCAAGTACCAGATCGAGAGCCGCTCGATCAACGGCGTCCCGTCGATCGTGATGCGCACCAACGACCCAAACGGGGCGTGCGGTGTGGCCAGCGACGCCGCCGGTGTCGTCGGGTGGTGGATCAACCCGCAGGCACCCGGTATCGACGCCTGCGCTCAGGCCATCAAGCTGATGGAGTTGACGCTGGCGACCAACTCCTAGTCTCAGCGGGGCACGTGGAATGTCACCAGTTCCGCACCGTTGAGGGTGAGGCTCGTCCAACCCTGCGGCACCCGCAGGACCGCGATCCCCGACGTCGGGAACTTCATCGAGATCCGTTCGACGGCCTCGCGGTTGGTGCCGTCGGGCCCGGCCAGCCCGAGTGCGACGTGGCTGACCGTGGGTTCGTGCCCGACGACCAGCAGGGTGGCCACCTCCTCGGCGACGCGGTTGATCTCGTCGATCATGGTTCCGGGGGTGGCGCCGTAGAGCCGTTCGGAGAAGTTGACCGACGCGGCGACCCGGGTGCGTTCCAGGGTCTGGCGGGTCCGCACCGCCGAGGAACACAGCACGTGCTCGATGTCGGGCACGTTGTCGCGTAGCCACGCACCGGCCAGGCCGGCCTCCCGAACCCCGCGATTGGCCAGCGGCCGGTCGTGGTCTCCGACGCCGTTCGGATAGTCCGACTTGGCGTGCCGCATCAACACCAGGGTGCGATATCCCGCGCTCACGCAGTCAGGCTAGAACGTCACCCACATGCCGGTCGAGGTCCCCGGACTTGTCGGCCCACCGCCATACACTCGCCGCCATGCGATTCCTGCACACCGCCGACTGGCAGCTCGGCATGACCCG
>JAGQTW010000382.1 GCA_020438785.1 Mycobacterium sp.
GTTCCGGGGTGAACCCCATCCCGAACGCCGCATACCTGCCGAGATCGGGTTTGGCGTGGTCGCTCATGCGTCCTCCAACCTCGGCCCGGTCGCGAACTATTCCGCCGGCAGTTCGGTGGGTGTCGGCGCCTCGGGCGCCGGAGCCACCAGGGGCAGCAGCACGATGAACCGGGTATCACCCGGGCGCGACTCCACCCTCAGGTTGCCCTGGTGTTTCTCGACGACGATGCGCCAGGCCAGGTCGAGCCCCAGGCCGGTGCCCTCGCCGAACGCCTTGGTGGTGAAGAACGGGGTGAAGATGCGGTCGATGATCTCGTCCGCAATGCCCGGCCCGTCGTCGCAGATCTCCACCCGGACGAACTCGCCCTCCCGCAGGGTGCGCAGCGTCAGGGTGCCGCGCCCGCCCATCGCCTGGATTGCGTTCTCGATGATGTTCGTCCATACCTGATTGAGATCGCCTGGGTAGCACAGCAATTCGGGCAACGACTTGTCCAGCTCCTTGACGACCCGAACCGGGCCGTCCTTGCCCAGCTTCTCCCCGAACATCATCAGGGTGCTGAACAACAGTTCGTGGATGTCGGCGGACTGGTAGGGCGCGCGGTCCATCTGCGAGTACTGCTTGGTGCCGGCCAGCAGCGCCGAGATGCGCTTGCTGGCCTCGGCGATCCGGTTCACCGACAACTCGGTGTCGATCGTGTACTTCAGCCATCCGATGGCGCTCTGCAGCGTCGCCGAACAGTCGGCCTCGCACAGCGAGGCGTCCACCCGCTCCAGCCAGTCGGTGTCCAGGCCGGCCTCGACGAAGGTCGGCGCGTAGTCCCAGCCGCCGCCGATGCCGTGGTCCTCCAGCCAGTCCCCGATCTCGTCCTCGCGGTCGGAGGTCTCCAGCGCGGTCAGCTGCTGGGCCTTCGACTTGGCCACCTGTTCGGCGACCTCGTCCTGCATGCGCACCAGCACGCCCAGCGCCTCGGGGGTGAACTTCCCGTCGGCCAGCATCGCCAGCTTGTGGCGCATCTTGCCGACGTTCTCACGCAGGTTGGCCACGTCGCGGGCGATCGCGGCGGCCGGGTTGTTGAGCTGATGGGTCAGTCCGGCGGTGATGGTGCCCAGCGCCAGCAGTTTCTCTCGCTGACCGATGATCTGGCGCTGCCGCAGCCCGCCGACCTTCTGCCCTTCGAGCAGGTGCACCGCCATCGGGAACTGCGACTGCATGAACGCGGCGAACGCCTCGGCGTCCAGGACGAAGAACCGCGACGGTTTGGTCACCCGCACCGAGGCCTCGTAGAGGTGCTCCTCGCCGGGCACATAAGCCGACCACGCCCCGCAGTACACCCCGCGTTGGGAGGTCCGGCCGGTTTCGATGTCCACGCCCCCGGACCGCTTCGACATCACCACCTCGCCGTCGAGCAGTACGTAGAAGCAGGTGGCCGGGTCCCCCTCCTGGCAGATCGGCCCGGGCTGGAAGACGCCGATGTGGCCGTTCTCGCACAGCGTCTGCAGCTGGTCGTCGGTCAGCGCCTCGAACAGGAACAGCGTCCGCAGTTCGTCAGGCGCGCACGTCTCGCCCATTCCTCGGTCCTTCCGCTCACACCTCGGCCAGATAGCGGTGCACCAGCATCACGGCCATCGACCCTTCGCCGACGGCGGCTGCCACCCGTTTGGCGGATTCGGCGCGCACGTCCCCTGCAACAAACACACCGGGCACGCTTGTTTCCAGGTGGTGCGGTGGCCGGTCGAGTGTCCAGCCTGCGACGTCACGCAGGTCCGGGCCGGACAGGATGAACCCGTGGTCGTCCTTGGCCACCACGTCGAGCCAGTCGGTGCGCGGCTCGGCGCCGATGAAGCAGCACATCCGCGTGCACGCCACCGTCTCCTGCTCGCCGGTCTGCCGGTCGGCCAGTACCAGAGCGGTCAGGTGGTCGTCCTCGCCGAGCGTGTCGACCACCTCGGTGCAGGTGCGTACCGAGATCTTGGGGTTCTTGGCGATCTGCTGGATCAGGTAGTACGACATCGAGGCCTCCAGCGACGGGCCGCGCACCAGCAGAGTCACGGAGTTGGCCGACTTCGACATGAACATCGCGGCCTGACCGGCCGAGTTGGCCCCGCCGACGATGTAGACGTCCTCGCCTGCGCATTCGGTGGCGTCGGACACCGAGGCCCCGTAGTAGACCCCGCGCCCGACGTAGTTGCAGGCCGGGTCGTCAGGGTTGTCCCAGCAGCCGGTGACCCGCAGCTGGCGGTAGTCCACGCCGGTCGCCAGGATGACGGCCTGCGCGCCGACGGTGCTGCCGTCCTCGAACTCGATGGTGCGCGCCGAGCCGGTGTCACCGGCGTGCAGCCGCACTGCCTTGCGGGTGGTGATGACCTCGGCCCCGAACCGTTCGGCCTGGCGGCGCGCCGAGGTGGTGAGCTCGGCCCCGGAGATTCCGGTGGGGAAGCCCAGGTAGTTCTCGATGCGGGAGCTGCGCCCGGCCTGCCCGCCTGTGGTGGCCTCCTCGATCAGGACGGTCTTGAGTCCCTCGGAGGCGCCGTATACCGCGGCGGCCAGCCCGGCCGGGCCGCCCCCGATGACGGCCAGCTCGTACATCTCCAGCCGCGGCGTGGTGGACAGCCCGAGCATGGCGGCCAGCTCGGCGTCGCTGGGCTCCACCAGGGTGTGGCCCTGCTCGGTGATCACCACCGGCAGCGCATAGCCGTCCAACCCGGCGGCGTCGAGCAGTTGGCGGCCCTTGGGCTCGTCGGCCATGAAGGAGCGGAACGAATGCTGGTTGCGGGCCAGGAACTGGCGCACCTCCCAGGACCGCTCGTTCCACCGGTGGCCGATCACCTTGGTGTGCGGGACGGCGCGGTCGCCGGTGGCCCGCCAGGCCTCCAGCAGCGCGTCGATCACCGGGTAGAGCTTCTCCTCGGGCGGGTCCCACGGCTTGAGCAGGTAGTGGTCCAAGTCGACGACATTGATGGCGTCGATGGCGGCGTGGGTGTCGGCGTAGGCGGTCAGCAGGACCCGCCGGGCCAGCGGGTAGAGGTCCATCGCCTCTTCGAGGAAGTCGATGCCGCTCATCTGCGGCATCCGGTAGTCGGCGACGAACACCGCGACGGTGTCACCGCGCAACTTGAGCTCGTTGAGGGTCTCGAGGGCGTCGGGCCCGGATTCGGCGCGCACGATGCGGTAGTTCTCGCCGTAGTGACGGCGCAGGTCACGGGCGACTGCCCGGGAAACGGCGGGATCGTCGTCGACGGTGAGAATGACGGGCTTGCGGGGCTGGGGGATCGGTCCAGTCATCGCTTACCAGTATGCGCCGCGCGTCCAATTCTTATTAGGTTGGGCTAGCCTGGGTTCACCAGCCGGCCGCGGCCCGTTCATCAGGGTCCTGACCCCGGCGTCGATGCAGCACCGGACGCTGCGACGGCGTTTTGGAGTAGCGCGCCGGAGCGGGTATCGTAGACCGACGGTGCGGTGTTCGCGCCGACTCTTTGCGTGTCCAGTCTTGGAATTTCCGGTCATCGGCCCACGTTTTGAAGTCGGGGCGTTTGCTGCCCCGACTGCGCGGACAAAGTCGCCAAGCGGCCGGTACGTGCAGAAGTCAACAATCAGCAGGATCTGAGAGGGTATGGCGAAGAAAGACGGTGCCATCGAGGTCGAGGGCCGCGTGGTCGAGCCTCTGCCCAATGCGATGTTCCGCATTGAGCTGGAGAACGGACACAAGGTGCTCGCCCACATCAGCG
>JAGQTW010000383.1:0-4853 GCA_020438785.1 Mycobacterium sp.
ACACGGTGGCCTCGGTCGGGCCGTACGCGTCGATCATGATCCGTCCCGGCGCGGCCCAACGCTGCACCAGTTCGGGCGGGCAGGCCTCGCCGGCAACCACCAGGGTCATCGACTCGAGGTGCTCGGCCGGCAGCATCGCCACCGCCGTGGGGGTCTGCGTCAGAACGCTGACCCGCTCGGCGATCAGCAAGTCGTGGAAGTCCTGGGGTGATACGGCCACCTCCTCGGGGACCACCACGAGCCGCCGACCCGACAGCAAGGCCCCCCAGATCTCCCAGACGGAGAAGTCGAAGGCCGGCGAATGGCATTGCGTCCACACCGGACCCGGGGGCAGGCCGGCGTCCAACGCGCCCACCAACCAGGTGACGTTGCGGTGGGCGATGGCGACCCCCTTGGGCACACCGGTGGTGCCCGAGGTGTAGATCAGGTACGCGATCTCATCGGCCGCAGGCGCCGGCAGCGGTGCACCGGGCGCGAACTCCAAGGCGGGATCGTCGACGTCGATGACGAGTAGATCGTTACTGTCGAGCCGTGTCCGCAGGGCGGCGGTGGTGATGACCGCGACCGGCGTGGCATCGGTGAGCACGAACTCCATCCGTGCCGCCGAGTGCGCGGGGTCGATGGGCACGTAGGCCGCCCCGGTCTTGAGCACAGCGAGCATGGCCACGACCGCATCGGCGCATCGCGGTAGCAACAACGCCACCCGCTGACCCGGTCCCGCGCCGTGCAGTGCCAACATCTGCGCCAATCGGTTGGCGGCGGTGTCGAGCTCGCGGTAGCTCAGCGAGCGGCCCGCGTACCTGACCGCGACGGCATGCGGTGTACGGGCCACCTGTGCGGCGAAGGCGTCCGGGATCGAGGCGGAGTCGAGCACCGGCTCGGTCAGCGCCGCGGCGTTGGCCCACCCGTCGAGGCGTGCCCGGCCCGCGCCGTCGAGTACGTCGATCGCCGAAAGCCGTTGCGTCGGTTCGGCGGTCATCGCCTCGAGGACGTGCCGGAAGGATTCCATCAGTGTCGTCACGTCATGGGTGTCGAACACTTCGGTGTCGAATTCGACCCGCAGCCCCAATGCCTCTCCGGGGATGGCTGTCACCGACAGCGGGTAGTGGTTGTACTCCCGGCTGGTGAAGGCGCTGACGGTCAGCCCGCTGGTGCCCAGCAGCGCTGCGGTGTCCACCGGGTAGTTCTCGTAGACGAACAAGGTGTCGAACAGTTGCTCATGGCCGACCAGGTGGTGAATGTCGGTCAGCGCCAGGTGTTCGTGCTCGATGGTGTCGTTGTGCTCGCGCTGGACTTGCTCCAGCAGATCGGCCACCGTGTCCGAGGCGGTGACCCGGGCTCGCACCGGCACCGTGTTGATCAGCAGACCCACCATGAGGTCCGCACCGGCCACATCGGCGGGCCGCCCCGACACCGCGGTACCGAAGGCCACATCGCTGCGTCCGGTCAGCATCATCAACACCTGGGCCCAGCCGGCCTGCAGCACCGTGCTGACCGTTGTCTGCCGGCTGCGGGCCAGTTCGGCGAGCGCGTCGGTGATCGCCGCGGACACCTGGAACGATTCGACACCACGCGGACCCAGCGCCAGGCGGCCCGGTGGACCGACGAGAGTCGGCGTGTCGAAACCGTCGAGCACTGTGCGCCACGCCGCCTCCGCCGCACCCCGATCCTGACCGGCCAGCCAGGTGACGAACCGGCGATAGGGCGCAGGTTCGGGTAACCGGTGCCCGTGGTAGGCCGCGAAGATCTCCTGCAACACGATCGGCAGCGACCAGCCGTCGAGCACGATGTGGTGATTGGTCAGGACGAACCGATGCCGATCGGGTGCGGTGCGGACGAGTGCCGCACGGAATGTCGGCTCGCTGGTGGGATCACCGACCGCGGCGCGTTCGGCGGCGCAGAACTTGTCGAGCTGTTCCTCGTCCAGTTCCTGGTAGTGCCAGGCGATCACCGGTTCGGCCGCAATGACCTGCACCGGCTGATCGAAGTCCTCACAGAACCGCGCCGCCAGGTTCGGATGTCGTTTGATGACGGTGCCCACCGCATCCCGCAGCCGGTGCGGGTCGAGTTCGCCGGCCAAGGCGATGTCCAACTGCACGGCGTAGATGTTGTCGGCGCCCCGGGTGAACGTGGAGTGGAACAACAGTCCCTGCTGAACCGGGGTCAGCGGCAACACGTCGGCGATTTCGAATTGCCGGTTCAGCGAGTCGATCTGGTCCTGATTCAGCCGGGCCGGCAGGATGTCCGACGGGGTGAGACCGCCTCCGCCGTTGCGTACATGGGTGCAGATCCCGCCCAGCGCGTCGAACCAGAGCCGGCTGAGCCTGTCGACCTGCTCGTCATCGAGCGCGGCGGTGGCCCAGGTCCACGACGCCTGCAGCGTCGGGCCGGACTCGGTGTCCAGGGTGCCGGCGTTGAGTCCCACGGTGTGCATCAACGGCATGTCGATCGCCGCGGCGGCACTGAGGAGTGACTGTGCGTCGGCGTCCATGCGCCACAAGTCGTCCGACAGCTCGCCGGTACCCAATCGGCCCAGATAGTTGAACCCGATGGCGGGATCGGCGGCGTCGAGGGCGACATCGGGGTTCAGGTACCGCAGCAGACCGTAGGTCACGCCGTCGGGGAGGGCGCGCAACTGTTCCTTGGCGTCCTTGATCACCGCGCCCAGCGGGGCGTCCCCGGCGACCACCTGCTCCCAGGAGATCTCGCCCAGGCTCAACGCCACCGGATACTTCGCGGTGAACCAACCCACCGTGCGGGACAGGTCGACTTCGTCGGCCACCAGTTCCTCGGCCCGACCATGGCCCTCGACGTCGATGCCGATCGGGGCGTCGGTGCCCAGGAACTCCTTTAACGCCAACCCGAAAGCGATCAGCAGGATGTCCTGCACACCCGCGTGGAACGCGGCGGGCACCTCGCCGAGCAGGCGGCGCGTGGTGCCGGTGTCCAGCGAAACCGAGAGTTGGCCCGCGTTGGCATAGGTGTCGCGGCAGGGCTCAACGGGCGGCAACGCCGCGGGCGCCGCGGTGACACTCCGCCAGGACTCGACCTGCCGTACCGCGGCGTCGGTGTGGGCATACTTCGCCAATACCGTCGACCAGCGGGCAAACGATGTTCCGCCGGTCGGCAGCGCGATCGGCTGGCCGCTGTGATGCTGCGCCCAGGCGATGTTGATGTCCTCCAACAGGATTCGCCACGACACCCCGTCCACCGCCAGGTGGTGGATGACCAGCGCCAGTTGGCCCGTGCCTTCCGCCCACACCGCACGGAGCAAGACCCCGGCGGCCGGGTCCAGCCGTGAGCGCGCCACAATCACAGCGGCCTCGGTCAAGACGTCGACGCCGGCCAGGCAATCGCGGGCACGCACCGATCCCGGTTCGGGGACGCTCAGCGCCCAGTCACCGGAGCCGTCATCGTCAACCTGCAGGCGCAGCGCGCCGTGCCGGTCCAGCAGGGCCTGCAGCACGGTCTCGACGTCGTCGCGGCCCACCCCCGCCGGGGCCTGCAGCACCACGGTCTGGTTGAACTGATCGACCGGACCGTCGACCTCATACAGCCACCTGACGATCGGGGTGGCCACCACCGCGCCGAGCCCCTCATCGACGACGCCGGCAGCCCCGCCCGCGAACGCCGCCACCTGGGCCAACCGGGCGACGCTCTGCTCGACGAACACATCCCGCGGGCGCACGATCAACCCCGCGGCCCGCGCCCGCGCCACCACCTGCATCGAGGAAATGGAATCCCCACCGAGGTCGAAGAACGAATCATCCACCCCGACCCGCTCCACCCCCAGCACCTGGGCGTAGATCCCGGCCAGAATCTCCTCGACCGCATCGGCCGGCGGCCGGTACTGATCGGCGTCCTGATACTCCGGGGCCGGCAAGGACCGCACATCGAGCTTGCCGTTGACCGTCAACGGCAACGCCTCCAGTGACACCACCGCGGCCGGAATCATGTAGGCGGGCAACCGTTCCGCCAACTGGGTGCGGATCTTGGCGGTGTCGCCACCACCCGTCACATAGCCCACCAGCCGTTTATCACCGGGGCGATCCTCGCGGGCGATCACCGCCGCGCTCTCGACCCCCTCCAACCCGGCCAACGCGGCCTGGATCTCCCCCAACTCGATGCGATACCCGCGGATCTTGACCTGCTCATCAGCGCGACCCACATACTCCAGTTCGCCCTCGGCGTTCCAGCGCACCAGATCCCCGGTGCGATACATCCGCGCGCCGGGCGCCCCGAACGGGCACGCCACAAACCGCGTCGCACTCAAATCCGGACGACCCAGATACCCCACCGCCAAACCACCACCGGCCACATACAACTCACCGACCACCCCCACCGGGGCCGGGCGCAACCAGCCATCGAGCACGAAGAACCCCAGATGGGCCAGCGGCACCCCGATCGGAGACACCGCCCGCTCCACATCGGCACCGGTGATCTCACGGAACGACGCGTGCACCGTGGTCTCGGTGATCCCGTACATATTGACCATCCGCGGGCGACCCGGATGGCGATGCATCCACGCCGAGAGCCGCGCCGGCTCCAACGCCTCCCCACCAAAGACCACCGTCTGCAACCCCAGCTGCTCACCCACCTCCGGATACAACGCATCGGCGGTCTGCAGGGCATCAAAGGCCGACGGGGTCTGCGAGAGCATCCCGACCCGCTCACCGACCAGCAGCGCGTGCAGCTCCTCCGGCGAACGCACCACCGAATCGGCCACCATCACCAGCCGCCCGCCATACAGCAACGGACCCCAGATCTCCCACACCGAATAGTCGAACGCCAACGAATGACACTGCGTCCACACCGTGGCCAACCCCACCTCGGCATCCAACGTCGCCAACAAC
>JAGQTW010000383.1:4909-5404 GCA_020438785.1 Mycobacterium sp.
CCCGAGGTGTAAATGATGTACGCGATATCGTCGGGCGCCGGGAACACCAACCCCGTCGGCGGAGCCGCCGCGATCGCCGGATCGTGAATGTCGATCAGTGGCAGATCGTGTCCCTCGAGCCGTACCCGTAGTTCGGCGTCGGTAATGGCGGCGACCGGAGCCGCGTCGGTGAGCATGAACGAGATCCGGGCATCCGGGTGCGCCGGGTCGAGCGACAGATAGCTCGCACCGGTCTTCAACACGGCGAGGATCGCCACGACTGCCTGAACTGAGCGCGGCAAAAACAGCGCCACGGTGCGGCCCGGGCCCGCGCCGCGGTCAACGAGATGGTGCGCCAACCGATTCGACGCCTCATCGAGTTCACGGTAGGTCCATTGCGACCCGCCACCGCTGATCGCCACCGCCTCCGGCGCCCCGGCGACCTGGCCGGCGAACAACTCCGGAATCGACGCCAACTCCACCGCCGGCCCGGTCAGCACCGCACGGTTACCCCAC
>JAGQTW010000384.1 GCA_020438785.1 Mycobacterium sp.
CGCATCACCGAGTTCGGGATGATCAACGCCGACCACGGCGGCGAGCCCTATCGCTACACCTACGCCGCCACCGGGAAGCCGGGCTGGTTCCTGTTCGACGGTCTGGTCCGCCATGACGTGGTGACCGGTGCGGAGCAACACATCTCGTTCGGCGAGGGTGTCTACGGCAGCGAGACGGCGATGGCGCCCCGGGTGGGCAGCACCGCCGAGGACGACGGCTATCTGGTGACGCTGACCACCGACATGGACGCCGACGCCTCCTACTGCCTGGTGTTCGACGCCGCCCGGCTCGAGGACGGTCCGGTGTGCAAACTGCAACTGCCGGAACGCATCTGCAGCGGCACCCACTCGACGTGGGTCGCAGGCTCGGCGTTGCGCCGCTGGCACACCACCGAGTCGGCAGCCGAGTCGATAGGGCTCTAGTGCCGGGGGCGGTCGAGACCGGTGCGCCGACCGAGCTGACGCCGGGCGGCACCAACGCGATCGGCCGGATGCTGGGCCTGCTCGGTGACGAGTGGAACCTGCTGATCATCCAGCAGGCGCTGCTGGGGGCGACCCGCTACAGCCAGTTCATGGCCCGGCTGCCCATCTCGAACTCGGTGCTGACCAACCGGCTGGACACCCTGGTTCGCGATGGACTGCTGGCGCGCCAGGTGCACACCTCCACCCGCGCCCGGACCGAGTACCTGGTCACGCCGCGAAGCGCCTCGCTGTGGCCGGCGCTCTTGTCGATCTGGGAGTGGGAACGCAACTGGGTCGCCGAACACCGCGCACAACTGCCCGCGATGCGGCACGAGTCGTGCGGGCAGCAGTTCACCCCGCTCCTGCGCTGCGCGGACTGTCATGCCGCGGTGGCGCACGCCGATGTGAGCCTGGCGCTGGGGCCCAGCGGGGCGTGGTCGCGCTGCGCCCCGGCCGCAGCGACCCGGCGCCGGTCGGACTCCGACGCCGTCGGCCGACAGGCCGGAATGTTCCCCGAGACGATGAGCGTCTTCGGTAACCGTTGGGCGGCAGCGCTTCTGGTGGCGGCATTCCTGGAGACCACCCGGTTCACCGACTTCCAGACCCAGCTGGGCGCCCCGCCCAGCCTGCTGGCGGAACGACTACAGACGTTCTGCGCCATCGGCGTGCTGAGCTCCTCGCCGGCGGAGCGCAGCGGCTCGGAGCGCAGCACCTATCTGCTGACCGACAAGGGCCGGGCACTGTTTCCGGTTCTGGTGGCCGCCCTGCAGTGGGCGCAGCAGTGGTTCCGGGCCCCGGAGGGACCGGCCATCGCATTGACCCATCGCGGCTGCGGCGCGGGCTTCACCGGCGAACTCGCCTGCGACCGGTGCACCGAGCTCCTGGCCGGGGCGCAGATCAGCGTGGTGGCGCGGTAGCGGGACTCACTTCTTGGGCGGCAGGATCTGGAAGCCCTGGATGATCGCCGCGGAATCCTTGGCGTAGTTCGGGTCGTCGGGCTTGACGGTCTGCACGGTGACGGTGGCGACGTAGTTGGTGTCGCCGGCCTGGTAGACCGTCGCCAGCGAGGTGGCCCGGCGGGGCGGGATCTTGCCCATCTTCGGCGCGGTGTAGGTGATGGCCTGGGCCTGCGATCCGCACACCTGCCCCGGGGTCGCCTTCATGTCGGTGACCTTCAGCTTCTTCACCAGCTGCTGGCTCTGGGCATCGAGGATCTGCTGCGGCGTGCGGGCATCGGCGCCGACCTTCTGCAGGGTCACCACCGCGTTCGGAGTGAATCCGTCTGCGGCCAGCGCGGAGTCGCGGATCGCGAACCGGATGGAGTCGGAGTCCAGCTTGGTGGTGCGCTCCCACCCCTGCGGCTGCGGCAGCCGTAGCACCGGCTCCTGATCGGAGCGGGCGGGAATGTCGGTCAGCGGCACCGAGACCTCCTCGCACTTGGCGGCGGGGGCCGCGGTGTCGGCAGTGCCGGAACAGCCCACCATCGTCACCGCCAGCGCGGCCGCGATCAGGGCCGAGATCGGTGCGTTCACTCTGTGCAATGTGCTTCCCTCCGAAACCGCGATCAGCGTACCGGCGGCCGCCCGAACCGCCACCGAAAAGTGTTAGCACTCTCCGATGGTGAGTGCTAATCTTGGCGATGCACAGTGATTGCTGCCCGCCAGGGTGGCGGGCGCCGGGAACGACAGGAGGTGGGTTGCTGTGCTCCGTTTTGATCCGTTCAGTGATATCGACGCCATGGCCCGCGGCTTGCTGAGCACCCAATCCGGAACAAGCCGCAGTCCCCGATTCATGCCGATGGACCTCTACAAGGTCGACGACCACTACGTCCTGACCGCGGACCTGCCCGGGGTGGATCCGGGTTCGGTCGACGTCAGTGTCGACAACGGCACGCTGACGCTGACCGCCCATCGGTCGGCCCGATCGGAGGACTCCGTGCAATGGCTGGCGAGTGAGAGATTCTTCGGCACCTATCGGCGCCAGCTCGCCCTCGGCGAAGGCATCGACTCGACGAAGATCTCCGCGACCTACGAGAACGGCGTGCTGACGGTGACGATCCCGCTCGCCGAGCGCGCCAAGCCGCGGCGGGTCGAGGTCACCCACGGCGGTGCCGCCAAGTCCATCCAGCCGACGACCGTCGAAGCCGAATAGCCGCAACCGTTTTCCGGCTCAGTCGCGATCGCGGCTGAGCCGGAAAAGGCGGTTCACCGCGCCGTGCGCGCGCCGAGCAGGGCGGCCGCCAATGCCCACACCGAACACGCCAGCGCAGCCAGTGCGCAGGCGGCGCCGACGTAGAGGCCGTACCCGGCGGCCACCGGCGGGCTGACGTTGAGGTGGTAGTAGAACCACGTCAGGAATGCGACGAGCAACGAAATCACCAGGGCCACAGCGGAAGCCAGCCGGGGCGAGAGGTCCCGGGCCGCCATCGCCCCGGTGACGATCAGCACCGCGGACAACAGCACGATCAGCTGTCCGGCGCCGAATCGGGCGGGCAGCACGATGCTGCCGACAGTCCCCCCGATCGCACTGGCGCGGCCACCACCGTGGGCCGAGGTAGTCAGCCACGGCAGCCACGCGCTGCCGCCGAGCAGCGCGGCGCACAACGCGACGAACCAACCCGGACGCAGGCGTGTCATGGTCCGACCCTAACCCGCCTCGGTCAGTACGCCGGGGAGCCGCATCGCCAGCGTCCGGGTCACCCCGAGTCGATGCAGGAAGTCATCGTCGTGGCTCACGACGATGACCGCCCCCCGGTAGTCCCGCAGGGCGTCGACGAGCCGACCGACGCTGGCGATGTCCAGGTTGTTGGTCGGTTCGTCGAGGATGATGAGTTGGGCCGGCGGGTCGGCCAGCAGCAGCCGGGCCAGCGCCACCCGGAACCGCTCACCGCCCGACAGCGTCGCCACCGCGCGGTGCACCGCGTCCCCGCCCAACAAGAACCGGGCCAGCCGGGTTCGCACCAGCGCGACGTCGGCCCCCGGGGCCGCGGCCAGGATGTTGTCGAGCACGCTGGCGTCGTCATTCAAGGCGTCGATGCGCTGGCGCAGGTAGCCGACCCGGTCGGTGAGTAGCCGGCCGGGTCCCCGACCGGCCACCAGATCCTCGAGCAGTGCGGTCTTGCCGATGCCGTTCGGCCCGACGATGGCCGCGCGCTCCGGGCCCTGAATGACGAGTGGCCCACGGACCCCGGGCAATTCGGCGATCCGGCGGCCGGCCGGCACGCCGGGGTCGGGCAGGTCGATGCGGATGCGGTCGTCGTCACGCAGCCGGGACTCCGCGGCCTGCAGCGCATCGCGGGCCGCGGTGACCTTGCCGTCGAGGTTGGTGCGCAGCTTGCCCGCCGCCACCTCCGCGGACATCGCCCAGGTGTTCATGACGATCTTCGGTGCCCGCCTGTTGGTGTAGTCCTTGTGCGCCTTACGGTTTCGTCGGGCGAGCCTGATCTCGGCGTCGGCGCGCTGGCGCTGCTCCAGCCGGAGCGTCTGCTCGGCGGCGGTGACAGCCTGTGCCGCGGCGGCCTGCTGCTGGTCGAGGTGCGTGCGCCACTGCCGGTACGACCCGCCGTAGGTGGTCAGCCGCCTGCCGTGCAGTTCGGCGGTGCAGTCCATCCGGTCGAGCAGGTCGACGTCGTGGCTGACCACCACCAGGGTGCCCGGCCAGCGGGCCAGCAGGTCCGCCAGCCGGGCGCGGGCGTCGCGGTCGAGGTTGTTGGTGGGCTCGTCGAGCAGGGTGATGGGTGCCCGCCGCAGCCACAGCGCGGTGATGGCGATCAGCATCGCCTCGCCGCCGGACACCTGGCCGACCGTGCGGTCGAGGTGCTCGGCGCCCAGCCCGATGGCGTTCAGCGCGCCGACGGCCCGATGCTCGACATCCCAGTCCTCGCCCAGGTTCTCGTAGTCGCGCTCGGCGGTGCTGCCCGCCTCGATGGCGCGCAGCGCGGCCAGCCGCACGCCGACGCCGAGCACGTCGGCGATCGGGGTGCCGGCAACAAGGGTGAGGGTCTGCGGCAGGTATGCGACGTCACCGGCGGCGAGCACCCGGCCCGAGCTGGGCGTGAGCTCGCCGGCGAGCACGCGCAGCAGGGTGGACTTTCCACTGCCGTTGTCGCCCACCAGTCCGGTGCGGCCGACCGGCAGCGTGGCGGTCAGGCCGTCGAGGGCGACGGTTCCGTCCGGCCAGACGAACCCGACATCGATCAGGGTGATTGCAGAGTCGGTAGGCATGGGTCTCCGTGGTGGTTGGCGGCGGGCGCGGGGCCGGTGCGCGAATCCACGACGAAGACCGTCCTTTCTTCCGGGTTGGGTGCTTGCCACGCTACGCAGCCGGTAGCCGGGCGGGCAACCGATTTAGCTCTAGGCTGGTCGGAACGAAACCGAGGACGGCAGATGACACAACTCCCCGACTGGGTCCGCCGGCTCGACCTGGCACCTCATCCCGAGGGCGGCTGGTTCCGGGAGACCTGGCGCAGTGACCTGGCGCTGGCCGAGTCGGTGCTGCCGCCCGACTACACCGGGCCGCGCAACGCAGGCACCGCGATCCTGTTCGTCCTGATGGGCGACCAGCAATCGGCCTGGCACACCGTGCGTAGCGCGGAGTTGTGGCTGCACCATCGGGGCAGCCCGCTGCTGCTCGAGTTCGGGCGCGAAAAGGACAGCGCCACAACCTGGGTGCTGGGCCCGGACGTGCTGGCCGGGCAGCACCCCCAGCTGGTGGTGCCGCCCGGCTACTGGCAGCGGGCCCGGCCGCGCGACGCCGAGCCCGCACTGGTGAGCTGTGTCGTGGTGCCCGGCTTCGACTTCGCCGACTTCACGCTCGGAGCCAGCGGCGACGACGCGGATCCGGTGCCGCCCGGGGCACAGCGATGAGCCGGGCCGACGCCGTGCTCGACATACTTCGTGGTCACCCGTCGCCGCGACGGATTCCGCAGTAGCGTTTCCCCATGCACGGCCACACCATCGTCTGCGGGGACGACGCGCTCGCGGTCCGCATCATCGACGAGCTGAACAATGCCGAGCTCAGCGTGGTTCCGCTGCAGTCCCCCGAGGGCCTGGAGGCCGCGGGTATCGCGGTGGCCGACGCGGTGATCTGCGTCGCCGACGACGACGCGCTGAACCTCGAGATCGCGCTGCTGGCCCGGCAGGCCAACCCCCGGGTGCGGGTGGTCGCCCGGCTCGCCAACACGGTGCTGCGCGAGGCGATGGCAGGCGGAAACGGGCCCGGGGCGATCCTCGATGTCGCCGATCTGGCGGCGCCGTCGGTGGTCGAGGCGCTGCTGGAGCTGACCACCCACACCATCACGGTGGCCGGCATCGACTTCGTCGTGTCCGGCGCGTTCGCCACCGAGGAGTCGACGCTGCGGGAAATGTACGGTGACCTGGCGCCGGTCGCCATCATCCGCTCAGAGGCCGCGCACAACCCGGGTGAGGTGATCGCCTGCCCCGGCCGGGACGTCCCGGTGCACCCGGGTGACTGGACCGCCATGATCGGAACCGCCGACGAGCTGGCCGAGCGGGGCATCAAGATCGCCAAGCCGATTCCGGTCGCCCCGCGGGAGCGCCCGCTGGTCGCCCGCATCTCCGATACCTTCCGGGCCTTCCGCGACGACATGAACCCGATGTTCTACCGCGCGCTGGCGGCCGCGACCGCACTGCTGCTGGGCTCGACAGTCATTCTGCGATTCAGCTACGACCATCCGGGCATGACCTGGGTGGACGCCCTCTACTTCTCCACCGAGACCATCGCGACGGTGGGCTACGGCGACTTCAACTTCTCCGACCAGCCGACCTGGCTGCGGCTCTGGGGCGTGATGATGATGCTGGCCGGCGTCGCGACGATGGCGATCCTGGTGGCGTTCGTGGCCGACGTCCTGCTCTCCCAGCGCATCTCCCAGGCGACCAACCGGCAGAAGATCCGCCACCTGCGCCGCCACATCGTGGTGGTGGGGCTCGGTTCGTTCGGCATCCGGGTTGCGAGCATGCTCAAGGCGGCCGGCCAGCAGGTCGCGGTCATCGAGCGCAACGAGGACAACCGCTACCTGTCCGGGGCCAAAGAGCTGGACGTGCCGGTGATCTTCGGCGACGCCACGCTGCGCCAGACACTGGAGGCCGCCCGGGTGGACGGCGCGCGGGCGATCGCGGTGCTCACCCAGGACGACATGGTCAACATCGAGACCGGCATCGTGATCCGCGAGATGGTCGGCAACCCACAGGTGGTGCCGGAGCTGCATCGCCCGCATGTGCCGGTGGTGCTGCGGATCTACGACCAGCAGCTCGGCCACGCCGTCGGGCACCGGTTCGGCTTCGAGTTCGTGCGCTCCACCGTCGACCTCGCCACCCCCTGGTTCATCGGCGCCGCCATGGGGCTCGACGTGCTGGGCACCTTCTCGGTGGGTCAGCGCTCGTTCATGGTCGGCGGGGTCAAGGTGCGCCGGGGCAGCGAGCTCGACGGGCTGCGGATGTTCGAATTGTCGACCCAGACCCGGGTGATCGCCATCGAGCGGGATGGTTCGCCGGTGCGGCTGCATCCCCGCCGCGAGACCCAGCTGGCCGCGGGCGACACCGCCTATCTCGTCGGGCCCTACCGGGAGCTGATCGACACGCTGCGCAGGGGTCAGCGGGCCGCCCAGCCCGGTCGGATCAGACCGCGGGCGCGGACCCGCTGAACGAGAGTGAGCCGGCGGACGGGGGAGAACTCCGTCCGCCGGCTCGGTGACGCGCGCCGTGGGGTGCTAGTGCCGGCGCGCGACAATCATGGGGATGGTGACGGTGTGTACCAATGCGGTGCTGACCGAACCGAGCAGCAGTCCGGCGAACCCGCCCCGACCGTGGCTGCCGACTACCAGCAGCTGGGCGTTCTGGGCCTGCTCGGCCAGGTACCGGGCCGGCTGATCGCGCACCACCACGCGATGCACCGTGACGTCCGGATAGTCGGCGGCGGTGCCCGCCAACCGCTCCGCCAGGAGTTCCTCCTCACCGGTGGCCACGCTCGACCAGTCGACACCGGGCACGGTGAACAGGCTGTCGTCGCTCCAGGCGTGCACGGCGACCAGGTCGACGCCGCGCCGGGAGGCCTCCTCGAACGCGATCTCGGTGGCCCCGACCGAGGCCGGTGACCCATCGATGCCGACGACCACCGGCAGGTGGGCGGGCGGAACCGGTCCGTCGTGGATGACCGCGACCGGGCAGTGGGCGTGGTGGACCAGACCGGTGCTGATCGAGCCGAGCAGACCACGGCGAAACGCGCCCATGCCCCGGCTGCCCACCACCACCATCTCAGCGTCCTTGGACAGGTCGATCAGCGTGGGGACCGGGGCCGCGTGGTAGATATCGGCGTCGGCGATGCGCACCGGCACGCCCGTCTCGGTCCCGATCTCGGCCACCAGAGCCGTCGCCTCGGCCAGGACCTGGCGGGCCTGCTTGTCCTGCCACTCCTCGAACTCGACGGGAACGGGCCGCATGACGTTGATGACGGCGGGCGCGGCACCGACGTGAACCAGGCGCAACGCCACGTTGCGCATACCGGCCTCGTGGGCGGCCCAGCGGATCGCCGAGTGGGAAGAGGCCGAGCCGTCGCAACCGACGACGATCTCGGGCGCGGATGCGTCCGTCATCGTCACCTCCATGTCCCCACCGCTCGTCTCGCGATACCGCCTACGACAATCCCCGCCGCGACGGCCGCGCGCCAGTAATGTTGGACCCCTTGACACAAGGCGTTGGTCAGGTCTTTTCGGGACCAAAGTCCCTAGTTGGCGCGCCTGTTCCAGGGCTGTATTGCGGTGTGATCAAGGTGTTCCTGGTCGACGACCACGAGGTGGTTCGGCGGGGTCTCGCCGAACTCCTGACCAGTGACCCCGACCTCCAGGTCGTGGGCGAGGCGGGCACCTTCACCGAGGCCCTCGCCCGCATTCCCGCGGCCCGCCCGGACGTCGCCGTGCTCGACATCCGGCTGCCCGACGGCAGCGGCATCGACCTCTGCCGCGAACTGCTCGCCACCAACGACGAGTTGCGCTGCCTGATCCTCACCTCGTTCACCGACGAACAGTCGATGCTCGACGCCATCGTCGCCGGCGCCAGCGGATACGTCGTCAAGGACATCCGTGGAATGGAGCTCGCCGAGGCGATCAAGGCGGTCGGCTCCGGAAAGTCGTTGCTGGACAACCGCGCCGCCGAGGTCCTGATGTCCAGGCTGCGACGGGACACCGAGCAGGACGAGCGCCTGCGGGACCTGTCGCCGACCGAACGCACCCTGCTGCAGCTGCTCGGCGAGGGACTGACGAACCGCGAGATCGGCCAGCGGATGTTTCTGGCGGAGAAGACGGTCAAGAACTACGTGTCCCGGCTGCTGACCAAGCTCGGGCTCTCCGGGCGCACCCAGGCGGCGTTGTTCGCCGCCGAAACCATGCGCCGGTCCGATGGTTGACGTCGCGGTCCGCGACGGCCTGCTCGACGCGATGCTGGCCGTCACGGCCGGCCTGGACCTGGAGCGGACGCTGCGCACGATCGTGCGCACGGCAATGGATCTGGTGGACGCCCGCTACGGTGCGCTGGGTGTGATCGGGACCGAGCCGCACCCCGCGCTGGAACGGTTCGTCTACGAGGGGGTCGACGCGCCGACGGCCGAGCTGATCGGCCCACTGCCGACCGGGCACGGGATGCTGGGCGTTCTGCTGAACACCCCCAAAGCCATTCGGGTCGAGGACATCTCGCGGCACCCTGCGTCGGTCGGCCTTCCGCCGCACCATCCGCCGATGCGCACGTTTCTGGGGGTGCCGATCCGGATTCGCGACCAGGTGTACGGCAACCTGTACCTGACCGAGAAGGTCGGCGGCGCGGTCTTCACCGACGACGACGAGGCGCTGGTGCAGGGTCTCGCCGGTGCGGCCGGGATCGCGATCGACAACGCCCGGCTCTACCAGGCCGCGCGCTCGCGCCAGCTGTGGATCGAGGCCACCCGGGACATCAGCACCAACCTGCTTGCCGGTGACGATCCGGCGGTGGTGCACCTGGAGATCGCCGCCAAGGTGGCGGCGTTGACCGACAGCGACTTTGCGTTCCTGCTCACCCCGGACGGCTCCGGCGACCTGGTGGTCACCACATCCACCCGCGACGAACTGCAAGGGCGCCGGGTGCCGACCGCGGGAACCACCTGCGGTCTGGCGTTCGCCGATCGGGTGCCGTTGCAGATCAACGACTTTCACGATCTGGGCGGTGATCCGCTGGTGACGCTGGTGTTACCGGTCTGCGAACCCAAGACGGTGACCGGGGTGCTGGTGTGTGTGGCCAAGCCGGGCAGCCGGTTCAGTGAGAACCAGCTGGAGATGGCCGCCGCGTTCGCCATGCAGGCCGGCCTGGTGCTGCACCTGGCGACCGCGCAGCGCCGGATGCGCGAACTCGATGTGCTCACCGACCGCGACCGGATCGCCCGCGACCTGCATGACCATGTCATCCAGCGGTTGTTCGCGGTCGGGCTGTCACTGCAGGGCGCGCTGGGCGCCGACGGGCCCGAGGGCACCCGCCGGATCACCGGCGCCCTCGACGACCTGCAGGAGGTGGTGCAGGAGATCAGAACCGCGATCTTCGACCTGCACGGCGGGACGGTCACCCGGCTGCGCCAGCGCATCGAGCAGGCGGTCACCCGGATGACCGCCGACTCCCCGGTGCGGCCCACGGTGCACATCAGCGGACCGCTCTCGGTGGTCGATGCCGCCCTGGCCGACCACGCCGAGGCGGTGGTCCGGGAGGCGATCAGCAACGTGGTGCGCCACGCCGGCGCGCGCACGGTCAGCGTCTCGGTCACCGTCGACGACGACCTCACCATCGGGGTGACCGACGACGGCGTGGGCATCGGCGGGGACGTCACCCGCAGTGGGCTGGCCAACCTGGCCGCCCGCGCCGAGGAGTGCGCCGGGCAGTTCAGCATCGCCCCGGCCCCCGGCGGCGGCACACGCCTGCGTTGGTCGGCGCCGCTGCCCTAGGGGGTCAGGCGGAGATCACCACGGCGGGATGCCGCTCGAAGTGGGCCCGGCACTGCCGCTCGACGAGCATCGGCACGAACTCCCGGATCCGCGCGGAGTCGAAACCGCGGTGGGCCTCGGCCACGGCTTCGCTGATCACCTCGTCCGGCACCAGCGGAAACGCCTGCACGAGACGGTCTACCACCCGGTCGATGTGGCGCTGTTCTTCGGCATGGTGCACGCCGGTCATCATCGAATGTGGACGGTCAATTGCGCAAGGGCTGGAGGTCCGGTTCGGGGCCGATCCCGGGCAGCACGCCGACGCCGGCCCGACCGGCCTCAACCGGCCGCGAACACCGTCACGAACCGGTCCAGCGACTCCTTGATGTCGCCACGCAGTGCGCCCGCGACGAGCATCCCGATCGGCCCGAACAACGCGGGCCCGCCGAGGTGGACGTCGAGGGTGACCACCGAGGCACCGGGGTCGGCGTCCTGCGGACGCACCTTGCCCAGCAGTTTGACCTTGACCCCGCCGACGCCGACGCCGTTGAGCGTCATCGCCTCCGGGGGCTTGAAATGGACGATCGTCCACCGAATCCGGTTCGGCATGCCCATGACCTCGAGGATGGACTCCACGACCGTGCCCTTGTCCAGGGTCTCGGGCAGCTTCGAGCGCCACACCCGGTGCACGGTCAACCATTCCTTGTACCGGGAGAGATCCGAGGCGTGCTGCCACGCCTGGTCCGGCGGTAGTGGAACGTCTACGGATACGGAGAGTTTCGCCATACGCCCTTAGGTCTGTGGTGGTTGGTCGCCGCCCTTGTCGGTGACGTTCTTGACTGCCTCGGTGCCCTTCTCGACGGCGCTCTTGGCCGCGTCCTGCACCTTGTCGACGGTCTCGGAGAACTTGCCCTGCGTCTTCTCGTCGATGAGGTCACCGGCCTTGTCGATGGCCTGCTCGACCTTGTCGACGTTCTCGGTGATGACGTCCTTGGCCTTGTCGACGTTCTCGGTGATGACTTCCTTGGCCTTGTCCAGGAACCCCATGATCCGACCCTTCCCGTTCGATCGCCGGGGCCATGCCCCCGGTCAATCTTGCACGGTAGGCTCCGTCCGCCACAAAATCCGAGGTTCGCCGAGCACTCGGCCCTGAATCCACCAGATGGCCTCGATCAACGCCGCAGCGACCAGGCCGATCCCCATCCCGGTTGCGGTCACGACCAGGTTCGATGGGTCCAGCATGAACTTCTCCCGCGCCAGCGGGATGGCGAAGATCACAACGTAGGCCACGCCGGAAACCGACACCAGCGCCACCCGCCACCACTGGTAGGGCCGGGCCACCACCGCGAGCACCCACACCGCGCCGATCAGCAGGGTGATCAGCGCCGCGGTGGAGGCCTGGGTCTGCTCGACGAGCGTGGCGCCGTGGCCGTGGTAGGCGACCAGATAGGAGATGAACGTCGCCAGGCCGACGACCACGCCCGATGGCAGCGCGGAGGTCATCACGCGGCGCACGAACCCGGTGCGGGCGCGTTCGTTGTTGGGCGCCAGCGACAGGATGAACGCCGGGATGCCGATGGTGAACCAGGCCGCGATGGTGACGTGGATCGGCTGGAACGGATACAGCAGCGGTTCGGTGCCGAACCACTTGGAACTCAGGCCCGCCAGGCCGACCAGCAGGGCGAGCAGCACCGAGTAGACGGTCTTGGTCAAGAACAGGTTCGACACCCGTTCGATGTTGCCGATCACCCGGCGGCCCTCGCCGACGACGTAGGGTAGCGTCGCGAACTTGTTGTCCAGCAACACGATCTGGGCCACCGCGCGCGACGCCGGGCTGCCGGAACCCATCGCCACCCCGATGTCGGCGTCCTTGAGCGCCAGCACGTCGTTGACCCCGTCACCGGTCATCGCCACGGTGTGGTCGCGGGACTGTAACGCGTGCACCATCGCCCGCTTCTGGTCGGGGCGCACCCGGCCGAAGGTGGTGTACTCGGCCATGGTGTCGGCGAGTTCCTCGGGCTCCGAGGGCAACTGGCGGGCGTCCATGGTCTCGCCCTCCAGGCCCAGCGAACCGGCCACCGCCCCGACCGAGACGGCGTTGTCGCCCGAGATGACCTTCACCGTGACGTGTTGGGAGGCAAAGTATTCCAGCGTGTCCCGGGCGTCGGGCCGGACCCGCTGCTCGAGGACGACCAGCGCGACCGGGGTGACCTGGCCGGGCGCGTCCGGGCTGTCGACGCTGCGGTCGCAGCAGCCCAGCAGCAGCACCCGCAGACCACGCGAGCCGATCTCCTCGGCCTGTGCGGCGACCGGCGAGGACGGGTCAAGCAGCACATCGGGCGCGCCGATCAGCCAGTTGCCGTGCTCGCCGTAGGACACCCCACTCCACTTGGTCGCGGACTTGAACGGTGCGGTCGCGGTGGCGGTCCAGCCCGGTGGGTCGGGATAAGCCTCACCGATGGCGGTCATGCTGGCGTTGGGTTTCGGGTCGCCGGCGGCCAGGGAGGCCAGCACGTCGGCCACCCGGTGGGCGGTGTCGTCCCGGCTCACCGGCGCGACCTCGGACAGCCGCATGCCGTTCTCGGTGAGGGTGCCCGTCTTGTCGGCGCAGACCACGTCGACCCGGGCCAGCCCCTCGATCGCGGGCAGCTCCTGCACCAGGCACTGCCTGCGACCCAGCCGGATCACCCCGACGGCGAAGGCGATCGACGTCATCAGCACCAGCCCCTCGGGCACCATCGGCACCAGCGCGCCCACCATCCGCAGCACCGACTCCCGCCAGCCCACGTTGGTGGTGAACAACTGGGTGTAGATGATCAGCAGACCGGTGGGCCACAGCAGGTAGGTGATGAACTGCAGGATCTTGTTGATGCCGCTGCGCAGTTCGGACTTCACCAGGGTGAACCGGCTGGCCTCCTCGGCCAGCCGGGCCGCATAGGCCTCGCGGCCGACCTTCGTGGCCCGGTACGCGCCGGCCCCGGCGACCACGAAACTGCCCGACATCACCGCGTCGCCAACGGTTTTGCCGATCGGGTCGGCCTCACCGGTCAGCAGCGACTCGTCGACCTCCAGGTTCGAGGCCTCCAGCATCTCGCCGTCGACGACGATCTGGTCACCCGGACCCAGCTCGATCACGTCGTCGAGCACCACCTCGTTGGGCGCCACCTGCGTGGTGCCGGACTGCCTGCGCACCGTTGGTTTGGCCTGCCCGACGATCGCGAGGTTGTCCAGGGTCTTCTTCGCCCGCAGCTCCTGGATGATGCCGATGCCGCTGTTGGCGATGATCAGCAGGCCGAACAGCCCGTTGATCAATGACCCGGTCGCCAGCACCAGCATGAACAGCACCCCGAGGATGGCGTTGATGCGGGTGAAGACGTTGGACCGGACGATGTCGGAGACGCTGCGCGAGGCCCGCGCGGGCACGTCGTTGGTCTTGCCCTCGGCGATCCGGGCGGCGACGTCGGCGTCGGACAGGCCCGCGGCGATGCTGACGGTCATTTGGTGAACGTTCCCATCTTGTCGTCGTCGAAGTACTCGAGCGTCAGCTTGTCACCGTCGAACGTCGCGGCGGAAACCGTTCCGGGCGGGGCGTTCTCGGTCTGGAAGCCGAATGTGAAGACGTCACCGTCGCGGTGCGTGAGCTCGAAGGTGTCCGGCCGGGGCCCCAGTGTCACGGTGAGCCTGCCGTCTTTCTCGGCGACGGTGGCGGGCCCCCAGTAGTCATTGCGGTAGGTCCCGACGTAGGCGCTCAGCGGTTGGGCGGGCGCGGGATCGGCCGGGGGGCTCTTGCCGACGAGTGCACCCTCCGGGTCGCTCATGCCGGCGAACGCGTCGCCGTAGAGCTTGCGCCAGTCCTCGCGGACCTGGCCGAACTGGACCAGGTCGGCGAACTCGGCGGTCAGCGTCTCGGGGATGCCTGCCGGGGTGGCGTTGCTCAGCGCGACGATCGCGACATCAGCGGAGGGGATGATGACGAAGTTGGTGCCCGCCCCCAGCTGGAACGCCCCGGAGTGGCTGAGCTCCATCCGGGCGGCCGAGGAGGTTCCGACGTTGAACCCGTAGCCGTAGAACCCGGACCGCATCGCCGGCTCCTTCGCCGGGCTGGAGACGATCTGCGGTGTCACCGCCGGCAGAAGCGCGTCCGGCTCGACGACCCGGGTCCCGTTGTAGGTGCCGTTGGCCAGCACCATGGCCAGCCAGTGCGTGAGGTCGTTGACCGAGGAGCTCACTCCCCCGGCGGGTGACTGCGCGTCGGCGTCGCGCCGGAACAGCGGCCGGTAACCGTCGCTGGTGCGGATGTGACCGAGCGCCTTGTCGGCGCGGGCTTCGTAGTCGGCGAACCGGGAGCTGGTGGACGCCATGCCCAGCGGGCGGTAGAGCACCTGCTCGCTGAGGTCCTCCCAGGAGGTGCCCGCCGCCGCGGCGACCGCCTCGGCCGCGGCGGTGACACCGAAGTTGGTGTAGGCGTATGAGATTCGGAACGGTGCGAGCGGGAGTTGGCGCAGCCGCTCCAGGATGAAGCGGCGGTCGTAGCCCAGATCCTCCAGCTTGTCACCGGCGTGGTCGGGCAGCCCGGACCGGTGCGAGTACAGATCGCCGACGGTCAGCATCCTGGTCACGGCCGGATCGGACACTGCGAACCACGGCATCTTGTCCACCACGGGGGTGCTCCAGTCGACCGCCTTGCGGCCGACCTGGTGGGCGATCACGGTGGAGCCGAGCGGTTTGGATAGCGAGGCCAACTGGAACACCGTGTCGGGGCCGACCCTGTTGTTCGGGTCGTCGGCCGGCTTCGTCGCATCCTTGACGCCGAAGCCCTTGGCGTAGAGCGTCTTTCCGCCGTGCACGACGGCGACGGCCATCCCCGGGATGCCGGAGGACTTCAGCAGTTCGTCGGCGATGCCGTCCAGTTTGGCCACCGCGTTGTCAACGGCGTTGTCCGGCAGCGCCATCGCGGGGACGAGCGGCGGCGGCAGCGTCGAAAGGGTCGTGGCGGTATCCGGCTCGGGGGTGCTGCTACATGCGGTCAGGGCGGCCAGCAGCGCGATGATCGCGGCACGCCTCGCCAGAGCGGTCATGGCTTGCACCGTAGTGCGTCACAGCCGCCACCACTGCTCTATCGCCGTCGACGCCGGTATCGCGACCCGTCCGCCCGGCTTGGGAACGGCCACGTCGACCCCGGCCTCGCCGGCCGCGGCCAGCAGCCGTTCCACCGGCTCCGACCACGGATGGGGAGCCAGCCGGAAGGTGGCCCAGTGGATCGGCACCAGCAGGCCGGCGTCGGTGACGTCGCGGTGGGCGCGCACCGCCTCCTCCGGGTTCATGTGGATATCGGGCCAGGCGGTGTTGTAGGCGCCGATCGGCATCAGGGTGAGGTCGAAGGGCCCGTGGTCGGCGCCGATCCGGGCGAAGCTGTTGGTGTATCCGGTGTCGCCGCCGAAGTACGCGCGGTGCCGCGGCCCGAGGATCGCCCACGAGGCCCACAGCGTGGTGTTGCGCGACAGGAAACGGCCGGAGAAGTGCCGCGCCGGGGTGCAGACCAGCCTCAGCTCGCCGATTCGGGTCTCGGCGTTCCAGTCCAGTTCGACGATCCGCTCGGTGGGGACGTTCCACTGCCGCAGGTGCGCGCCGACACCGAGGGGCACCACGAACGGCGCCCGCTGGGTGCGCACCAAGTCCAGCACGGTGTCCATGTCGAGGTGGTCGTAGTGGTCGTGGCTG
>JAGQTW010000385.1 GCA_020438785.1 Mycobacterium sp.
CAAGCTGGCCAGCATCCCGGTCGGCTTCGCGGGCCGGGCCGCTCTGGGCTTCGGGAAGCGGTTGACCGGCAAGTCCCGCGACGAGGTCAACGCCGAGCTCATGGAGAAGGCCGCCAACCAGTTGTTCACCGTGCTGGGTGAGCTCAAGGGCGGCGCCATGAAGGTGGGCCAGGCGCTGTCGGTGATGGAAGCCGCGATCCCCGAGGAGTTCGGCGAGCCCTACCGCGAGGCGCTGACCAAGCTGCAGAAGGACGCCCCGCCGCTGTCGACGGCCAAGGTGCACCGGGTGCTCGACGGACAACTGGGCACCAAGTGGCGGACCCGGTTCAGCTCCTTCGACGACACCCCGGTGGCGTCGGCCAGCATCGGTCAGGTGCACAAGGGGGTGTGGTCGGACGGCCGCGAGGTGGCCGTCAAGATCCAGTACCCCGGCGCCGACGAGGCGCTGCGCGCGGACCTGAAGACCATGCAGCGCATGGTCAGCGTGTTCAAGCAACTCTCCCCCGGCGCCGACGTCCAGGGCGTGGTCGACGAGCTGATCGAGCGCACCGAGATGGAGCTGGACTACCGCCTCGAGGCCGACAACCAGCGGACCTTCGCCAAGGCCTACAACGGCGATGCGCACTTCGTGGTGCCCCATGTGGTGGCCAGCGCGCCGAAGGTGATGGTCACCGAGTGGATCGAAGGCGTGCCGTTGGCCAGCATCATCCGCGGCGGCACCACCGACGAGCGGGACCTTTGCGGCACAAGGCTTTTCGAGTTGACCTTCGGCGCACCGGCCCGGACCGGGATGATGCACGGCGACGCGCACCCGGGCAATTTCATGCTGCTGCCGGACGGCCGGATGGCGGTCATCGACTTCGGCGCGGTGGCGCCGCTGCCCGGCGGGCTGCCGATCGAACTGGGCATGATGATCCGGCTCGCCCGTGACAAGGACTACGACCAGCTGCTGCCGACCATGGAGAAGGTGGGCTTCATCCAGAAGGGTGAGCAGGTCGCGCCCAACGAGATCGACGACATGCTGCGCCAGTACGTCGAGCCGATCGAGGTCGAGGTCTTCCACTACACCCGGAAGTGGTTGCAGAAGATGGCCGCGGCCAACATGCAGGGGTCGGTGCAGCAGATCAAGACCGCCCGCCAGATGGACCTGCCCGCGAAGCTGGCGATCCCGCTGCGGGTGATCGCGTCGACCGTTGCGATCTCCGCCCAGCTCGACGCGCACGTGCCGGTGCGGGCGATGGCCGAGGAGCTGATTCCCGGCTTCGCCGGCTGATTCGCCCCTCGGCCATCCGGCCGCGGTTATGCCGCGATCACGTCCTTGCGCGGTCGCCCGCGCGGACGCTTGCGCGCCACGACGGTTCCGCGTTCGATGATCTCCCCGCCCCAGACGCCCCACGGCTCGTTGCGTTCCAGCGCGGCGGTGAGGCACTGCCGCCGGATCGGGCAACCACCGCAGAGCACCTTGGCGTGCTCGAGGTCGACGGGGCTCTCGGCGAACCAGAGGTCGGGATCTCCGACGTGGCACGGCAACACCGGCAGCTCTTCCTTCCGGACTGTCAGTGTCGACATGTCCGCTTCACCTGCTTCCTGGTCGGTTTGCATACGCGTTTCGGTTCTGGGATCCGGACCAGGAACTGGGGAAAAGAATCTGGCCACGGATCCGTATGACTTCGGGTCCGTGGCCAGTTGGCTGTGTCTGGGAGCTCTCCTAGATGAAGCTCCTGTCCACGGACTCCAGGGTCGGGGCGGCGTTGGCGCGACGCTTACGCTGCGCCGCGATAGCCGCGGCGGCGTGGGCGGCGTGGGCCGTTACGGTGGTGCCGAAGGGCCACGCGCGATGCGCCATGTACACGCCGCGGTCAGCGGTATGGGTGATCATCGTCGGGGCCTCCTCTCGGCAAGAAATTTCGGATTCGAGGCTAGAGCCTAGCACCGATCTGCCGCAAGCGAATTTCTGACCAGGGCTTTTTAGGTTCGGGTAACCCGGCCGACGCCGGCTGCGGCCGTGCTGCCAAACTGGTACCCATGGCACAGATCACCCTGCGTGGAAACCCGATCAACACCGTCGGAGACCTGCCCGCCGTCGGCGCCCAGGCTCCCGCCTTCGCCCTGACCGGAACCGACCTCGGCGAGGTCGCCAGCGGTCAGTTCGACGGAAAAGCCGTGGTGCTCAACATCTTCCCGTCGGTGGACACGCCGGTGTGCGCCACCAGTGTGCGCAGCTTCAATGAACGGGCCGCTGCGACCGGCGTTCCGGTGGTGTGCGTGTCGAAGGACCTGCCCTTCGCGCTGAAGCGGTTCTGCGGTGCCGAGGGCATCGAGAACGTCGTCTCGGCGTCGGCCTTCCGCAGCAGCTTCGGCGAGGACTACGGCATCACGATCGCCGACGGGCCGATGGCCGGCCTGCTGGGCCGCGCCGTGGTGGTAGTCGGCGCCGACGGCAACGTGGCCTACACCGAACTGGTGCCCGAGATCGGCTCCGAGCCCGACTACGAGGCGGCGATCTCCGCGCTCGGATAGCCAAATACATTTGGCTTCACTATGAGTCGCGTGACCTAGGCGACTTCCGCAGCCATTCTCGAGGTATCGAGAAAGGACGCGACATGACGATCCCGCCCCACCTCCTCACCCTGCTGGCCGCGGCCTGCGGCGCGGCGGCCGTCGCCCTCGCCCCGTCCGCCCGGGCCGACTCGGACGACGCCGACTGCCACGACCACTCCGCGGTGTCGCTGTGCCACAAGCCGACCCGGGTGCCGACCTCCTCCACTGGATACGACCCGACGATGCAGCAGTTGTTGGGCGGCAACATGGTCAATCCGGCGCCGCCGGTCGCGGCGATCGGCTGACCGAACCCGAATCGTGACACTGGCGGCGTATGGTCGCTCGCATAGCACATCAATGTGGCTGAAAAACGATGCAAAAGGGGCGTGACGATGAACGGTAGGCGAACTGTCCGGATGGCCGTAGTCGCCGCGGCGTCCATGGCCATCGGGTTTAGCGTGTCCCCGACCGCAGCGGCGGCACCGGGTTGGACGCCGGAGGTGCCGGGCGACTCGGGGGCGGTGACCGGTGCCGGTTTCGGGCCCACCCTCGGTGTCGGCGACCCGTCGAGCTACACCGGCGGCTCGACGTCCAACAACTTCTGCTACGCCACCTGCGGAGCGGCCACGATCGGCGTCGGTGGACCGTCGAGCTACACCGGCGGCGCGACCAGCAGCAACCGGGGCGGGACCGCGACCTGGGGTGTCGGCGACGTCAACAGTTACACCGGCGGAGCCACCGGTGGCACCACCGACAACGGCACCAACGCGACCGACCGGACGGACAACTACGGTCCCGGCCACTCCTGAGTCATCGGCGCGCGCGCACCAGCTCGAGCACATCGGGCCCGAACTGCTCGAGCTTGCGCGCGCCGATGCCCGGTATCGCGACCAGGGCGGCGTCGTCGGCGGGTAACGACTCGGCGATCGCGATCAGCGTGTTGTCGGTGAACACCACATAGGCCGGCACGCTGAGTTCCTTCGCGGTGCGCAGCCGCCAGTCCTTGAGTTGGGCCAGCAGCTCGTCGTCGATGTCGACCGAGCAGGACTCGCAGCGGCGCAACATGATTGCCGGCGGCGTGCTCAACACCGCGTTGCACACCCGGCACCGCGGCGTGGCGCCGCGGGCCCGGCGAGGTTTGCTCGGGGTCGGCTCGGCCTGCGTCTGCGGGGCGATGCCGTTGAGGAACCGCGACGGCCGACGACCCTGCCTGCCCCCCGGGGTGCGGGCCAGCGCCCAGCTGAGCTCCAAATGTATTCGGGCCCTGGTGATTCCGACGTAGAGCAGCCTGCGCTCCTCCTCGACGTTCTCGCTGTCCGGGCCGTGCGCGAGGGCGTGCGAGATGGGCAGGGTTCCGTCGGCGAGCCCGACCAGGAACACCGCGTCCCACTCCAGGCCCTTCGCGGCGTGCAGCGACGCGAGCGTCACGCCCTGCACCACCGGCGGGTGGCGGGCGTCGGCCCGCAGCCGAAGCTCGGACATCAGCGACGGCAGGTCCAGTTGCGGGCGAGCCTCGACCTCGTCGTCGACCAGTTCGGCCAGCGCCGTCAGGGCCTCCCAGCGCTCCCGGGCCTTGGTGCCGGCGGGCGCCTCCGCGGTCAGACCCAGCGGCTCGAGCACCGCGCGGACGATCTGCGGCAGCTCGCCCTCAGCCCCGCGCTCGGCGGCGCGCTGCAGCGCCAGCAGCGCCTGGCGGATCTCCTGGCGGCTGAAGAACCCCTCCCCGCCGCGCACCTGGAACGGGATGCCGGCCTCGGTCAGCGCCTCCTCGTACACCTCGGACTGGGCGTTTATCCGGTAGAGCACCGCGATCTCGGCGGGCGGCGTGCCGGCCTCGACCAGCTGCTTGATCGAGCGCGCCACCGCCGCGGCCTCGGCCACCTCGTCGGGGTGTTCGTGGAACGACGGCGCCGGGCCGGGATCGCGCTGACCGATCAGATGCAACTTGCTGCCCGCCACCCGGCCGCGCGCCGCGGCGATCACCCGGTTGGCCAGCGACACCACCTGTGGGGTGGAGCGGTAGTCCCGCTCCAGGCGCACCACGGTGGCGTCCGGGAACCACCGGGAGAAGTCGAGCAGGAAGCGCGGCGAGGCCCCGGTGAACGAGTAGATGGTCTGGTTCGCGTCGCCGACGACGGTCAGGTCGTCACGGTCACCCAGCCAGGCCCGCAGCACCCGCTGCTGCAGCGGCGTGACGTCCTGGTACTCGTCGACGACGAAGCAGCGATACCGGTCCCGGAACTCGGCGGCCACGGCGGCGTCGTTCTCGATGGCGGCGGCGGTGTGCAGCAGCAGGTCGTCGAAGTCCAGCAGCGCGAACCCGTCTCGGTTGGCCTTGAGCGTCTCGTAACCGGCGTACACCGCGGCGACCTTCTCGGCCTCGAGCGGGATGTCCCTTCCGGCCTTGGCCACCGCCGCGCCGTAGCCCTCCGGGCTGATCAACGATGCCTTTGCCCACTCGATCTCACCGGCGAGGTCGCGGACGTCGTCGGTGCTGACCTGCAGCCGGCACCGGCTGGCGGCCTGGGCGACGACGGCGAACTTGGTGTCCAGCAGCTGCCACCCGGTGTCGCCGACCACCCGCGGCCAGAAGTACTGCAACTGCCTGCGCGCGGCGGCGTGGAAGGTCAGCGCCTGCACCGCGCCGACCTGGGCGCCGTCACCGCCGGCGTCCATCGCCCGCAGCCGCGAACGCATCTCCCCCGCGGCCCGGGAGGTGAAGGTTACGGCCAGCACCTGGCCGGCCGCGACATGGCCGTTGGCGACCAGGTGCGCGATGCGGTGCGTGATGGTGCGGGTCTTGCCGGTGCCCGCACCGGCCAGCACACACAGCGGCCCCCGCGCGGCCAGCACGGCTTCGCGCTGTTCCTCGTCGAGGCCGGCGAGATGATCGGTGGTCACCGGCATGGGTCCATCTTGGCAGGGGGTGGGGACAACGCCCGGTGTGCGCCGCGCCGGGTGCGGGCATCATCGTCGGCTCCGCTAGGTTGAAGCGGTTATGAGTGCCAACGATCCCGAGCTCACCATGTACACCACCGGCTGGTGCGGCTACTGCCATCGGCTCAAGACCGCGCTGAGGTCGGCGGGCATCGCGTACCGCGAGGTCGACATCGAGCGGGATCCGGCGGCCGCCGAGTTCGTCATGTCGGTCAACCGCGGCAACCAGACCGTGCCGACGGTGAAGTTCGCCGACGGCTCCGCGCTGACCAACCCGAGCCTCAACGAGGTCAGGGCGAAGCTCGGCCACTAGCGCTCAGTCCTGGTAGGCCCAGGACTCGATGATCTCCCGGGCGATCGACACCGAGCCGGGCAGCAGCAGCCGCGACGTCGAATCACTGCTCCAGTCACCGTGTTCCAGCGCCGTGCGCACCTCGGCGCGGGTGAACCACTCCGCCTCGACGATCTCGCCGTCGTTGAAGGCGAACGGCTGCTCGGGGTCGCCGAGCGCGTGGAAGCCCACCATCAGCGAGCGGGGGAACGGCCACGGCTGGCTGCCGAGGTATTCGACGTCGCGCACGTTCAGGCCGATCTCCTCGGCGACCTCGCGCACCACGCATGATTCGAACGACTCGCCGGCCTCGACGAAGCCGGCGATCAGCGAGAACAGCCGCTCCGGCCAGACCGTCTGGCGGGCCAGCACGGCGCGGTCGTGCCCGTCGTGCACCAGGCAGATCACCGCGGGGTCGATGCGCGGGAATTCGTCATGCCCGGTGAGCGGGTTGCGGCGGGACCAGCCGCCGTTGACGAGCCGGGTCGGCGAGCCGTCCACCGGGCTGAACCGCGAGCTGTCGTGCCAGTTCAGCAGCGCCAGCGCGCAGGCCACCAATTGCGCGCTGACGTCGTCGAAGACGTGGCCGCCGCGGCGCGGGTCGAGCACGGCGGCGTCGCCGTCCGCGGGGGGTTCCAGGGCGGCACGGATGGCCCACACGTGTCTGCCGCCCTCGATGCGGCCCAGGAACACCGCGTCCGGCGGCGGGGCGTCGGCCAGGGCGCCCGCGGCGCCGAGGACCACCCGGCCGTCGGAGATCAGCACCTGGTTGCGGTGGTCGACGCGCAGCAGCGCCGCGTCGGCCCAGCCGGCCGTGGCGGCCTCGATGTCGGTGCGCAGATGGTCGGCGCGGTCGGCGCCGATGCGCGACAGCAGCGGGGTGTTGCGCAGACGGAAGGCCACCGCGGTCAGTCCGCCGCGACGCTGCGGACGTAGAGCAGCCGGTCGGTGCTCTCCAGGGCGTCCACCTCCGGGGCGTCGACGCGCATCAGCTTTCCGTCCCGCACCACGCCGAGGACGATGTCGGTGAGGTGCCGCGGCGAGCCGCCCACCTCCTTGGTCTCCACCTCGCGTTCGGCGATGGCGAAACCGGCATCCGGGGTCAGTAGGTCCTCGATCATCTCCACCACGCTCGGGGTGCTGGTCGCGATGCCCAGCAGCCGGCCGGCGGTCTCCGAGGACACCACCACCGAGTCGGCGCCGGACTGCCGCAGCAGGTGCTGGTTCTCGGCCTCCCGGACCGAGGCGATGATCTTCGCCTTCGGGGCCAGCTCGCGGGCGGTCAGGGTGACCAGCACCGCGGTCGGGTCGCTATTGGTGGCCACGATGATCGAGTGCGCGTGCTGGGCGCCGGCCAGCCGCAGCACGTCGGACTTATTGGCGTCACCGCGCACCGTGACCAAACCGGCGGCGTTGGCCCGGTCCAGCGAGGGCTGGTCGGTGTCGACGACCACGATGTCGGCCGGGGCGGTCCCGTCACCGACCATGGCGGCGACGGCCGTGCGGCCCTTGGTGCCGTAACCGATGACGACGGTGTGGTTGCGCACGCTGTTCCTCCAACGCTGGATCTTCAGGGCCTGGCGCGACGCGGTGGTGAGCGTCTCGACGGTGGTGCCGACCAAGACGATCAGGAACGCCACCCGCAGCGGCGTGATGACCAGGACGTTGACCAGGCGGGCGGTCTCGGTGTACGGCGTGATGTCGCCGTAGCCGGTGGTCGACAGCGAGACGGTGGCGTAGTAGAAGCAGTCCAGGAACGTCAGCGGGGTTTCCTTGACGTCGCGGTAGCCGTCGCGGTCGAGGTAGACGATGAGCACGGCGGCGAACAGGGCGGCCAGCGCGTAGAACAGCCGGCGCGCGATCCGTCGGCCGGGGCTGACGAACTTCTCGGGAATGCGCAGGTGGTCGACGAGCGCGCTGTCCGGTTTGGCGGTCAGGTCGTCTTCGATCGCTTGGAGGCGGCGGCGCAACCTACCCTTTGCCACAGGCTCCGTCATCGACTACTCCACAGTTTCGCCGGGGCCGATAGCAGCACACGAGCATTATGTAACCATGCCGTCGACTTCCGCCTCGCCCGTACCTGCCAGCACCCCGAGCCAGCTTCCGGCCTACCGAACCGGCGCGATGCTGATCGGCATCGGTGTGGGCCACTTCGTGATGCCCAAGCCGTTCGACACGATCGTGCCGGCCGAACTGCCGGGCAGCCCCCGGTTCTACACGTTGGCGTCGGGGGTGGCCGAGATCGGCGTGGGGGCGGCGATGCTGCTGCCGCGCACCCGCCGGGCCGCGGCGCTGGCCGCGATCGCGTTGTACCTGGCCGTATTCCCGGCCAACATCAACATGGTCCGGCTGTGGTGGGACAAGCCGTGGCCGATGCGGCTGGCCGCCCTCGCGCGGCTGCCGTTCCAGTTTCCGATGATCAAGCAGGCCGCCGCGATCAGGCGCAACGCTCCGCGGCCGTAGCGCCGGCGAGCAGCGCAGCCAGCTCCGCTTCGCCGGGCAGGTTGTCCGGCGCGACGGTGCGCCCCGACCGCACGTAGTGGAACGCCGCGCGCACCGCGGATTCATCGCAGCCCCGCATGCCGGCCCACGCCAGGCGGTACACGGCGAGCTGCACCGCGGCATGCCGGCGGGCGTCGTCGTCGACCGGTGGCTCGCCGGTCTTCCAGTCCACCACCGTCACCCCGCCGTCCGGGTCGGCGAACACCGCGTCGATGCGGCCGCGGACGATGGTGCCGCCGATGACCATCTCGAAGGGGACCTCGACGTCGACCGGTGTGCGCGCCGCCCACGCCGACGCGGAGAACGCCTCCTGCAGGGCCGCCAGATCCTCGGAGTCGGGCTGTCGGCCGTCCACCGCGCCCGACAGGTCGTCGAGATCGAACAGCCGTTCCGCGCCGTAGAACCGCTGCACCCACTCGTGAAAGGCGGTGCCCAGCAGCGCATGCGGGTCCGGGCGGGACGGCAGCCGGCGCCCGAGCCGGCCGAGCGCCGCCGCCGGGTCGCGGCCGAGTTCCACCAGCGCGCTGACCGAGAGCTGCCCGGGCAGGCCGGCCGGCGGTGGCGCGGTGACGCGGGCGCGTTCGGCCAGCAGCGCGTCGACGTCGGCGGCCCAGCCCTCCGGGTCCTCGTCGTCCGGGGTCGCCGGGAGTGCACCGGTGAGCGCGGCGCGCACCAGCGCGGCGCCCCGCTCGATGTCGGCGCGTCGGCCGCCGAGCGGGTCGACCGGCCAGAGTGCCTCGGTCACGTTGTCGCGCAACGGGTTCGATTCGCCGTCGGCGGGCGAGGGTGCCCAGTGCTCGACCGCGCCGCACGGCTGTCCGGCCTCCGCGGCGGCGTCGATGATGTCCTTGATCTCGGTGAGGAAGTCGGACGGTCCGCGCGGTTTGGTGTCGGTCTGGGCCCAGTGATGCCCCGAGAGCAGCAGGGTGTCCTCCGCGCGGGTGATGGCGACGTAGAGCAGTCGGCGTTCCTCGTCGATGCGGCGCTGTTCCAACTGGTCGCGGTGCCCGATGATGGCGTCCGACAGGCCTTTCCGGTCGCCGACCCCGGAGGTGTCGAGCACCGGCACGCCGTGCAGGGCACCGCAGGCGCGGTCGCCGCGCAGCAGCGGCGGCAGGTCCGCCGGATCGCTGAGCCAGGTGCGTTTGGACGCCGTCGACGGGAAGATCCGGGCGGACAGGTGTGGGACCGCGACCACCTGCCACTCCAGGCCCTTGGCGGCGTGCACGGTGAGGATCTGGACCCGGCCGGAAGCGACGCCGAGTTCCGCCGGGGCGAGCCCGTTCTCGACCTCGGCGGCGGCATCGAGGTAGGCCAGCAGCCCGTCCACCCCGGCGCCCCGGCGGGCGGCGTAGTCGGCCACCACGTCGGCGAACCGGTCCAGGTGCTCGGTGCCGGTCCAGCCGGCCGAGACCGGGCGGGCGGCCCGGACCTCGACGTCGACCCCGAGCCCGCGGCGCACCTCGGACACCAGATCCGTCACCGGGTCACCGAGGTGGTTGCGCAGCGCGGCGAGTTCGCCGGCCAGGGCGGTGATGCGGCGGTATCCGGCCGGGGAGTAGGCGTCCTGCGGGCCCGGGTCGGCCAGTGCGTCGGCCAGGCAGGCGGTGTCGGCGTCCGGGGCGGCCGCGGCGATGATCTCCTCGGCGGTGGCCGCCGGTCGGCCGGGGTTCAGCGCGACCGCCCGGCGCCACAGCGCGGTCAGGTCACGGGCGCCGAGTCGCCACCGCGGCCCGGTCAGCACCCGGATGGCCGCGGCGCCCGCCGTCGGGTCGGCGACCAGTCGCAGCATCGCCACCACGTCGGCGACCTCCGGGACGGACAGCAGGCCGGCCAGCCCGACCACCTCGACCGGGACGCCGCGCGCGGACAGCGCCGCGGCGATGGGTCCGGTGTCGGCGTTGCGCCGCACCAACACCGCGGCCGTCGGCGGCGGTGCTCCCGCCTGCGCCGCCTCGGCGTAGCGGCGGGCGATGTGCCCGGCGACCCAATCGCGTTCGGCGGCGATGTCGGTGTGCAGCGCGCAGCGCACGGTGCCCGGTTCGGCCTCGGGCCGCGGCAGCAGCGGGCGCACCGCCACCGAGCGGCGCCGCGCCTCGGCGGAGACCGCGTTGGCGATGTGCAGGGTGCTCGGCGGGTTGCGCCAACTGGTGCGCAACTCCAGGGTGGGCGCCGGGGATCCGTCGGCGCGCGGGAAGTCGGTGGTGAACCGGGGCAGGTTGGCGGCCGAGGCGCCGCGCCAGCCGTAGATGGACTGGATCGGGTCGCCCACCGCGGTCAGCGCCAGCCCGTCGTCGACGCCGCCGCCGAACAGCGCCGACAGCGCGATCCGTTGGGCGTGCCCGGTGTCCTGGTATTCGTCGAGCAGGACCACGCGGTAGCGGGCCCGCAGTTGCTCGCCCACCTGGGGACAGGACGCGGCCAGCCGCGCCGCCGCCGACATCTGGGCGCCGAAGTCCATCACCTTGTCGGCGCGCATGCGGTCGTGCAGGGCGTCGATCAGCGGCACCAGCGCCGCCCGTTCGGTCTGGGTGGCCAGCATCCCCAGTAGCCACTGGCTGGGCCCGCGGTCGCGCTGGTAGCGCCCGGCGGGCAGGTTGAGCACCAGCCGCTCCAACTCCAGGTGGGTGTCGCGCAGCTGATCGGTGTCGACCAGGTGCTCGGCCAATTCACCGGCGAGGCGCAAAACCGCCGCGGTGACGGCCGCCGGTGACTTGTCGGTGCGCAGCGGCCCGGGGTAGCGGCTGACCACGTCGAAGGCCAGCTGCCACAGTTCGGTCTCGCCGAGCAGCCGGGCATCCGGCTCGACGGGCAACAGCGGGCCGTGTTCGCGCAGCAGCGCGCCGGCGAAGGCGTGGTAGGTGCTCACGGTCGCCGATCCGGCCGCATCCTCGACGCCGCCGGACACCCCGGAGAGCCGGGCCAGCCGCGAACGCACCCGGCGCAGCAGCTGACCGGCTGCCTTGCGGGTGAAGGTCAGGCCCAGCACCTGCCCCGGATCGGCGAACCCGTTGGCCACCAACCAGACCACCCGCGCGGCCATCGTCTCGGTCTTGCCCGCCCCGGCTCCGGCGATGACGACCAGCGGCCCCGGCGGCGCGGCGATGACCGCCGCCTGCTCGGGGGTGGGCGTCGGAACACCAAGGGCGACAGCCAGTTCGGCGGGACTATAGGTCATCACGACTCCATTCGGGTGCCGCATGCGCGGGGCAGCCGGGACGCATCGGGCAGTGGGGGCAGCCGTCGTTGGCCCGGGCGGGGAACTGCGGGCCCGCGGTCGCCGCGGCGGCGCGTTGCACGGTCTCGCGCCACTCGTCGCGGCCGGCGCCGGTCAGCGCGGACTGCTCGCGTTCGGTGGCGCCGGCGGCGGTCGGCTTGCCGATGTACACGAGCCGCCCGCCGCCGGGCTGCTCGCCGTCGCTGAGCAGCCCTTCGGCGATGGCCAGCTGGTAGAGCCCGAGTTGGGCGTGGCGCTGGGCTTCGTCCTTGGTGACCGGGCTCTTGCCGGTCTTGACGTCGACCACCACCAGCCGACCCTCCGGATCGCGTTCCAGCCGGTCGACCCGGCCGCGGACCCGGACGCCCGGCAGTTCGCCGCCGGGCGCGGCGACGACGCCCTCGACGTCGATCTCGGTACCCACCTCGGTGAGCTCGTGCCGGGTGGCCGATCGCCAGGCGACGAAGGCCGCGAGCATGGCCCGATGGCGCTCCAACTCGTTGGCGGCATACCACGGCGAGTCGAGCGGGATTGTGGCCCAGAGCCTTTCCAGTTCGGCAGTCAGCCGGGCCTCGTCCTCGGCGGGCCCGGAGATCAGCGCATGCAGCACCGAGCCGAGCGTCGAGCGCAGGTCGCGGGGCCGGGAGCCGCCGTGGCGTTCGGTCAGCCACCGCAGCGGGCAGTCCGCCAGCGTCTGCAGGGTGGACGGGCTCATCGTGACGGTGTGGTCGGCACCCGCCCACACCGGATCGGCCGAACTGATCGGCGCCGTGCCCTGCCAGTGTCCCGGATCGGCGCCCGGCACCCCGGCCGCCGCCAACCGCGCCAATTGCGTTGCCGCGAGCGCGCGTTGGGCTTCGGTGACGGCGCCGGGTGCGGCGCACACCACCGCGCGCAGCCGGCCCACCACCGCGGCCGGCGACAACACCGGCGGTGCCGTGATCGGCCCGGCCGCCGTGTCGTCGGTGGGCTCCACCGTCGCCCACTGCGCCAGCTCCGCGAGGAACGGTGACGGCAGGGAAACGTCGTCGCCGCTCGCGCCGTCGACCGCGGTGACCAGCAGCCGGCGCCGCGCCCGTCCCATCGCGGCGATCAGCAACCGGCGCTCCTCGGCCAGCAGCGGCGCCCGGGCGGACGTCTCGTCGCCCACCCCGCCGAGCACGTCGAGCAGCCGCTGGGTGCCCAGCACCCCGCCGCGCGGCGTGGTGTTGGGCCACAGGCCGTCCTGCAG
>JAGQTW010000386.1 GCA_020438785.1 Mycobacterium sp.
ACCAGTACCAGTACGAGCACCAGCACCACGGTCAGCACCAGCGTCAGCACGTCGGTCAGCACCGTCACCGAGACCGTCACAACCACGCAGCGGCTGATCCCGACGCTCTTCCCGCGGCCCGGCCAGTAGCGGGCTCAGTACCCCCGCGCGGCGTACTGGGCCACCAAGGCCTCGGCGCTGCGCACCGCGGCGCGGCATGCCCTGGTGGTGAACGGATCGTTGAGTGGATGCTCGGCGCGGCGTCGCCAGCGCTGTGCCGCGGCGAACGCCGCCCGAGGGCCGTCGTAGGGCGCGTCCGGCGTCAAGCCCAGCCTGCTGGCCGGATCGGTGCCGACACCGCCGATGATACGTCGCAGCGAAGCGATCTCGTCGTCGGTCAATGTGGTTGACCGCGAATGCAACTGGCTCAGCAGCCGGAGCTCCTCGAACGCGTGGGTGTCGGCGAGCAGCGGATCGATGTCGGCGCTGATCCGGGGTGTCGCCGCGATGGGATGCGCCTCGACGAACCGGCGCAGCGACAGCAGCGCGGTGTGTGCCTTGAGCAACTCGGACCGTTGGGCGAACTGCTGGTCGATCACGTCGCGCAGGGCGACCAGCCCGCTGCGCTCCAGCAGTTCGTCGGCCAGCGTCACCGAATCGCCCACGCCGGAAAGAATTGCGGCGATCGAGATCCGGATGCCGAACATGCCGAACCGATCGAGCAGTTGGGCGCGGGTCTGCGCATCGACCGGCAGGGCGCTGTCCGCCCGGACGAAGCGGTCCACGCTCAGCATCGCCTTGTTCAGTTCGGCCGGGTCCACCCCGGCGAGCTTCTCCAGCGCCGCGAACTCACTCTGCCGCAGGGTGCGCGCGGTCAGGGCGAGCAGACCGGACACCGGCACCACCGCCTGGCAGATACCGGTCCGGTCGAGTTCGGTGGTGAAGCGGTTCGCGACGTCGTTGGCCGACATCATCGCGTCGAGTCGCCCCGCGCCGATCTCGTCGGCCCGCGACGCCACCCCGATCACCCCGAGCGCGCCGGCCGATCCGCCGACCAGCTCCCCGATCATCTTGAGCAGCGCGATGTCGGCGGCGTTGAGGGTGCGCAGCAGGAACACCACGGCATCCACCCGGGGCACGCCGTCGTCGGGCACCAGCAGCCGCAGCGTGCGCGCGGAAACATCCCGGGACAGCGACGACGTGCCCGGGGTGTCGATGATCGTGGCGTCGATCAGTTCCGCCGCCGGCCACTCGACGTCGAGGTCGACGATGTCGTTCGGGTCCAACCCGCCGAATTCGAAGGTGAGGCCCCGTTCGCGGGCGATCGGGACGTTGGAGCGGCGACCGCCGACGTGGTTGGCGGTGACCTTCGGGGTGGGGCCGTGCCGGAACCAGGTGACGATGCGGGTGGCCTCGGTAGCGTCGGTGGGGGCGATGTTCTCCCCCACCAACGCATTCACCAGTGTGGACTTGCCGGCCTTGAGGGTGCCGGCCAGGGCGATCCGGATCGGCTGGTTGAGCCGGGCGGCGATGCGGTCCAGTTCGTTGAACACATCGGGACGTTCGCGGTAGGCGGGCTCGGCCCGATAGGCGCGTTGCGTGCCGCCGAGTATCGCGCGTACCTGATCGGTCGTGCTCATTGCTGGCCGAGTCTACGGTCCGGCGCCCTGCGGCCGGGACGGCTAGTATCTGCCGCCATGGCCCCGGACAACGAGCCGTGGTACCGATCCTCGGCGGCCACCCTGGCCGCGGGCCTGATCGGGCTGGCGCTGGTCGCGGGGTTGGTGATCGCGGTGGTGCAGATGTCGAGCCGGTGGGACACCACCACCTCCGACATTGTCGTTCCACCGGGCACCCATGTGCCCGAGGCTCCCCACGTCATGGCCACCACCCCCACCTCATCGAGGTCCTACACCACCAGCGTGCAGCTCTCGACGACCGACATCGGCCTACCCCTGGAGGTGCCGTCGAGCACCACCACCACGTCGTCCGGTTCCGAATCGCCGATCCCGTCGATTGTCACGCCGACGTCGACGAACGCCGTCGCACCGACGTTCCCCGGTTCGTTCCCCAGCCGCGTCACCCACCCGCCGGGCCCGCGTCAGGCGCCCGGACGGCCCTCCCGTTGAGCCGACGGGATCAACAGCTTGTCGGCGTTGTCGAGGACCTGGGTCAGGATGTTGTGCTGGCGCTCGAGTTCACGAATCCGGTTGTTGCGCTCGGTCTCCTCCATGCGGGCCGCGGCGATCGTGGACTGCAGTGACTCGTTGAGCGAGCGGGTGGTCTGGTTGGCGATCTCGCGATAGTGGTCGCGAAGTTGGCGCTGCACGTTCTTTAGCCGGTCCCGGGATTCCTTGGTGACCACGAACAGCACGTCGTCGATGAAGCGGCGCAGGTTGGTCTTGGCCTCGTTGCGCACCCGCATCATGCGGTTCTCCATGTCCTCCTTGTAGGCCTTGCGGCCCAGCAGCAGGCCCGCCCCCAGGGACAGCGGGTTGAACATGCCCAGGCCTGCCACCGAGGTGAGCATTCCGAACATCAGCACACCGCCGTAGGAGCCGCGCATGCTGGTGATCACCTTGTGCCCCTTGCCGATCGGCTTGGACTCCAACCGGGCCAGTGACTTCAGCCGGCCCACCCCGGCGCGCATCTCCCGCGCGCTGACCTCCGGCATGTCCACCACCTCCAGGCCGGCCTCCACGAAGGTGCGGGCCACCTCCTGGGCGAGTGCCTCGGCGCGCTGATAGGCCCACACGAAGTTGTCGCCGACGGCGGTGGCCACCGCGTCCTCGACCTCGGCGCCGATCTCGGCCCAATGCTGGGTCGGGTCGCAGGAGTCGATGACCTGCTCGCTGTGCTGGGTGATGGCCCGGAACCGGGCGCGCAGGTCATGGTCGACGTCGGCGGTCAGATCGGCGATGCCGTCGTTGAGGACCTGCTGCCACAGTGCGGTCTGCTGCAGCGCATCCTGGG
>JAGQTW010000387.1:0-2399 GCA_020438785.1 Mycobacterium sp.
CCAAGGCGATGGGCAACGGCCAGCCTCTCGGCGCCGTCATCACCACCCGCGCGATCGCCGAGAAGTACCGTACCCAGGGCTACTTCTTCTCGTCCGCGGGCGGCAGCCCGGTGTCGTGTGTGGTCGGCCTGACCGTTCTCGACCTCCTGGAACGCGAAGGCCTGCAGGCCAATGCGCTGACCATCGGCGACCACCTCAAGGCCCGCATCGGCGAGTTGGCGACCCGGCACCCCATCATCGGCACCGTGCACGGCAGCGGCCTTTACATGGGCGTGGAACTGGTTCGCGACCGGACGACGCTGGAACCCGCTGCCGCGGAGACCGCCGCGATCTGCGAACGGATGCGCGAACTCGGCGTGATCGTGCAGCCCACCGGCGACCGGCAGAACGTGCTCAAGGTGAAGCCCCCGATGTGCATCACGCGGGAGTCCGCCGACTTCTTCGTCGACATGCTCGACCACGTGCTGACCACCGGTTGGTAACCCTCAGCCCTGCGTCGCCAGCCAGTCCCGCTGGCGGCTGACGAACCCGGCGTCGACCACCGCCCCGTGGCCCGGCACGTAGCGCGCGTCCGGGCCGCCGAGCGCCAGCACCCGATCCAGGCTGCGCGGCCACTCCCGCAGGTCGGAGCCGGCGTCGATGGCGGGATCGGCCGACTCCTCCACCAGGTCGCCGCAGAACACCACCGTGGGCGCGCCCGGCACCTGCGGGCCGATGACCACCACCAGATCGTGGTCGCTATGGCCACGGCCCGGATGTTCGACATGCACGCTGCGGGCGCCAAGATCCAGGTCCACGCTCAGCACCCGGTGATCCGGGGCGCGCACCCGCGCGATCGTCCGGTCCAGCTCGGCCGGGTCGGCGCCGTAGCTGATGGCGTGCGCGCGGACGTCGGCGATGTCGGTGGTCAGCGCCGCGGCGACGGGCGGTGCGGCGTACAACTCGGCGTCGGTGAAGCCCGCCGAACCGAGGATGTGGTCGAAGTGGTGATGGGTGAGCACGGCGTGGGTGACGGCCCCGCCGGCGAGCGTGCGGACATCGGCCACGATATCGGCGGCCTCGAGAAGAGTTGTGCCGCAATCGATCAACAGGATTCCTCGGCTGCCGCGCACCAGCCCGACGCTGACGTCACAGAACGGCAGCCGACAACGCCAGACACCGTCGGAAAGGGTCTCCCACTGGTAGTGCATCACCACCAAACTAGCCGGTGAGCCCGGTGGGGTTGCGCGCGCGTTGCGATATGTAGCTAGTCGAATTATAGTCTAGACACATGTCCAGAAAGCTCGCCGCGAACATCAGGTCAGTTGCACGATGACATCCGCGGGCCCGGCGGGAGCGTGAGCATGCGAATTGCTTTGCTGTCCTACCGGAGCAAGACCCATTGTGGTGGGCAGGGCGTCTATGTGCGCCATCTGAGCCGCGGCCTGGTCGAACTCGGTCACGACGTCGAGGTCTTCTCCGGCCAGCCCTATCCCGAGATCCTCGATCCCCGGGTCCGGCTCACCGAGGTGCCCAGCCTCGACCTCTACCGCGAACCCGACCCGTTCCGGGTGCCGCGTCCCGGCGAGATCCGCGACCGCATCGACATGCTGGAGCTCGCGACGATGTGGACCTCGGGCTTCCCCGAACCGCGCACGTTCAGCCTGCGCGCCGCGCGACTGCTCGCCCGGCGCCGCGACGAGTTCGACGTGGTCCACGACAACCAGTGCCTGGGCACCGGCCTGCTGCGTATCGCGGCGAGCGGGCTGCCGGTGGTGGCCACCGTGCACCACCCCATCACCCGGGACCGGGTGCTGGACCTGGCCGCGGCGAAGTGGTGGCGAAAGCCGTTGGTGCACAGGTGGTATGGCTTCGCGCAGATGCAGAAGAAGGTCGCGCGCAGCATCCCCGACCTGCTGACGGTGTCGTCGTCATCGGCCACCGACATCGCCGACGACTTCGGCGTCAGCCCCGACCAGCTGCGGGTGGTGCCCCTCGGCGTCGACACCGAGCTGTTCAAACCGCATGAGCAGCCCCGGGTTCCGGGCCGGATCATCGCGATCTCGAGCGCCGACCGGCCACTGAAGGGCATCGGGCATCTGCTGCAGGCCGTCGCCAAGCTGCGCGGTGAGCACGAGGTGGAACTGCAGTTGGTCGCCAAGCTCGAGCCGAACGGCCCGACCGAGAAGCTGATCGCCGAACTCGGCATCTCCGACATCGTGCACACCTCCAGCGGTCTGTCCGACGCCGAACTGGCCATGCTGTTCGCCTCGGCGGAGATCGCCTGCATCCCATCGCTGTACGAGGGGTTCTCTTTGCCCGCCGTCGAGGCCATGGCCAGTGGCACACCGATCGTGGCCAGCCGGGCCGGTGCGCTGCCCGAGGTGCTGGGCCCCGACGGCGAGTGCGCCGACCTGGTG
>JAGQTW010000387.1:2442-6199 GCA_020438785.1 Mycobacterium sp.
TCCCCCGAACGCCGGCACTGGCTGGGCACCGCGGGGCGCCGTCGTGCACTCGACGTGTTCAGCTGGGAGTCGGTGGCCGCACAGACCGTGCGGGTCTACGAGCAGGCCATCGCCCGCACCGGCCGGGTGCGCAGCACGATCGAAGCGGTCGACGAGCCGTGCTGACCGTCGACTACGACCGGCTGCGGGTCGGGCTGGGCACCACGGTGATCGACGTCGGCTGTGGCGCGGGCCGGCACAGTTTCGAGGCCTACCGCCGGGGCGCCAACGTGATCGCCTTCGACCAGGATGCGGAGGAACTGGCCAACGTCGACACCATGCTGCAGGCGATGGGCGAGGCCGGTGAAGCCCCGGAGTCGGCCAAGGCCCAGGTGGTGGTGGGTGATGCACTGGCCCTGCCCTATCCCGACGGCAGCTTCGACACCGTGATCGCCTCGGAGATCCTCGAGCACATCCCCGACGATGACGGGGTGATCTCCGAACTGATCCGGGTGCTGCGACCGGGCGGCACGCTTGCCGTCACGGTGCCGCGCTGGCTACCGGAGAAGATCTGCTGGCTGCTCTCCGACGACTACCACGCCAATGAGGGTGGCCACATCCGCATCTACAAGGCCGACGAACTGCGCGCCAAGCTCATCGCCGGCGGACTGCGGTTCACTCACTCCGAATACGCACACGGGTTGCATTCGCCGTTCTGGTGGCTCAAATGCGCTGTGGGCGTTGAGAAACCCGACCATCCGGCGGTGCAGGCCTACCACAGGCTACTGGTCTGGGACATGATGTCGCGACCCGCGCTCACCCGGGTCGCCGAGGCCGCGCTCAACCCACTCGTCGGCAAGAGCGTCGCGCTGTACTTCGAGAAACCGGACTCCGATGGCCCGGCGATCTGACCTCGACGGAGTGCCCGGCGTCGCCGGTATCCTGACCCCCGCGCAGTGCCGCCAGACGGCGGAATCGATTGCCGCCCTGCAGCTGCCGTCCGGCGAGATCCCGTGGTCACAGACCGGGCACACCGATGTCTGGGACCACGTGGAATGCGCGATGGCGCTCTCCGTCGCCGGACTGACCGAGTCCGCCCGGGCCGCCTACGACTGGTGCCGCCGCGAACAGCGCGCCGACGGCTCGTGGCCGATCCAGTACCGCCGCGGTGTGATCGAGGACCACAACAGCGACAGCAACTTCTGCGCCTACATCGCCACCGGGGTGTGGCATCACGTGCTGGTCACCGGTGACCGCCGGTTCGGCGAGCGAATGTGGCCGACCGTCCGCGCGGCCATCGATTTCGTCCTGGACCTCCAGGCCACGACGGGTGAGATCTATTGGGCGCAAGGACCTTCCGGGGCCCTGCCCGAGGCGCTGCTGACGGGATGCGCCAGCGTCTATCACAGTATCCGCTGCGCGCTGGCCCTCGCCGACGACGTCGGCGACCCGCAGCCCGAATGGGAGGTCGCGTTGGGCCGGCTCGGCCATGCGATCGCCGAGCACCCCGAGGCGTTCACCGAGAAGCCGCACCATTCGATGGACTGGTACTACCCCATTCTCGGTGGCGCACTGCGCGGTTCGGCGGCCGGCGAACGGATCGCCGAGCGGTGGCACGAGTTCGTGGTCGACGGCCTGGGCATCCGCTGCGTCAACGACCGGCCGTGGGTGACCGGGGCGGAGACCTGCGAGTTCGTCATGGCACTGGACGCGATCGGCGAACGCGAGCACGCCCTGAACCAGTTCACCGCGATGCAGCACCTGCGGGAGGCGGACGGCTCGTACTGGACCGGGCTGGTGTTCGCCGACGGCAAGCGCTGGCCGGTGGAACGGACGACGTGGACCGGTGCGGCCGTCATCCTCGCCGCCGACGCCCTGTCGGCGACCACCGGCGGCAGTGGCATCTTCCGCGGCGCCGAACTCCCCCGCGGCCTCGAGGCCGACTACGACTGTGAATGCGTCAGGAACTGACCGGCGCGGCCGCAATGTCCTCGCCTGGAACACCCCGGGTTCGGCGCAGAACCCGCAGCGAGCCCGTGCAGCCCACCTCGGTGAAGTGACCGGATTCCAGTGCGCGGCAGTAGATGTGGTACGGCGGACGGCCACCGTCGCGTGGGTCGGGGAAGACGTCGTGGATCAGCAGCGTCCCGCCCACCGCGACCCAGCGGGCCCAGCCGTCGAAGTCCTGCTGGGCGGCGGTCTCGCTGTGGCCGCCGTCGATGAACAGCAGCTGCAGCGGCGTTCGCCAACCGCGGGCCACCACCGTGGACTTGCCGACCACGGCTACGACGGTGTCGTCCAGTCCGGCAGCGTCCAGGGTGCGGCGGAAGGTCGGCAGGGTGTCGAACCGTCCGCTCACCGGGTCGACCATGGTGGTGTCGTGGAACTCCCAGCCGGGCTGGTGCTCCTCGGATCCGTGGTGATGGTCGATGGTGTAGAGCACGCTGCCGGTCTCGGCCGCGGCGGCGCCGAGCAGGACCGTCGATTTCCCGCAGTACGTGCCGATCTCGACCGCGATCCCGCCCTCGAGGGCGCCCACCGCCGCATCGAAGAGTGCGCGGCCCTCGTCGGCGGGCATGAAACCGATGACGTGGTCGGCCAGTTCGAAGAGTCTGGAAGTTTGCGCGGCAAGGTTGGTCTCGGTGCGGCTCATGCCCCGAACATAGCCTGACCGCGCCGTGGATGGCCAGCGCGCACCTTGCCCGCCCCCAGGTGTTGTAGTAGCGTCCGGACATGTGTCCGATCCGGTAGCTCGGGAGTCGACCCGACGCCGGTTGACCGCGAAGCAGGCCGCCACGGTGGACCGGCTGGGTCGCGCCGCGGTCGACGTTCTGAGCCGAGAAGGCTTCGCCGGGCTGACAATCCGGATGGTTGCCGCCGAGGCCGGGGTGGGCGCGGCGACCGCCTACACCTACTTCTCCTCCAAGGAGCATCTGGTGGCCGAGGTCTTCTGGCGACGGCTGGCCTCGACGCCGGTACCCCCGGACCACTCACCCGATCCGGTGGAGCGGGTGATCACGGTCCTGCGGCATATCGCCCTGCTGGTCGCCGACGAACCCGAACTCGCAGGCGCGGTCACCACCGCCCTGCTGGGCAGGGATCCCGACGTCGAGCACCTGAGGTTTCGGATCGGGCAGGATATCCGCGGCAGGTTGTGCTCAGCCCTTGGGCCGCAATCGGATTCAGATGTGGTCGAGTCCCTCGAGCAGCTCTACGCGGGCGCCCTGGTGCGCGCCGGGATGGGCTACGCCTCCTACACGGAGATCGCCGCCAAGCTGGAGCGATCGGCCCGGCTGCTGCTGGCGTGAGGGTTTGACCCCACGGTCGCCGGGCATCCCCACGGAATGGATGTGGACCATCCGGAGTTCGATCAGGATTGGGATGCGGCGGCCCGCTCGGAGACCCAGGCCGAGCGCCTGGACCGCAACTGGTCGAGTCTGCTGCAGGAACTGCGCGTGACGCAGACTGGTGTGCAGTTGCTGACCGGGTTCCTGCTGACCCTGCCGTTCCAAGCCCGGTTCGCCCAACTCGGCGACGACCTGCACACGGTGTACCTGATGACGGTGGCGTGCTCGCTGGCGGCGACGGTGCTGCTGGTGGCCCCGGTGGCGATGCACCGGCTGCTGTTCCGGCGCCACCGGCTCAACACGGTGGTCGCCGTGACCCACCGCTGTGCCTACGCGGGTCTGCTGCTGCTCGGCACCGCCCTGACCGGGGTCGCGATCGTGGTGTTCGGCGCCGTGCTCGGGACCACCGCCGCGGCGGTCGCCGGCGTGCT
>JAGQTW010000388.1 GCA_020438785.1 Mycobacterium sp.
TCTCGCCGGCCGACAGGCCGCGCTCCTGGTCGCGGCGCCACAGATCGCGGACGACCTCGGCCACCTTGTTCACGTCGCCGGAGGCCAGCTTCTCGAGGTTGGCCTTGTAGCGGCGCGACCAGTTGGTCGGCTCCTCGGTGTGCGGCGCGCGCAGCACCTGGAAGACCTTGTCCAGGCCTTCCTGGCCCACCACGTCACGGACACCCACGTACTCGGCGTTGTCTGCTGGAACTCGAACGGTCAGGTCTCCCTGAGCGACCTTCAAGACGAGATATTCCTTCTGTTCGCCCTTGATGGTCCGGGTTTCGATCGCTTCGATCAATGCAGCACCGTGGTGTGGATAGACAACGGTGTCTCCGACCTTGAAAATCATCAGTTTCGAGCCCCTTTCACTCCTAGATCTTAGCACGGGGTCCGACAGCGTGTGGAACAACGGTGCAGGTCAGGGGCACCGCTGGTGAAGAATGGGGGTTGACACGGTGTCGATTTCGTGCACGAGGCCGGTTGCGCAGGCCCCTGCCAGCAACGCCGTGGGCTGCCGATGTGCGGGTCGTCGACACCCTCAGCTACCGCCGACGACCCGGACCTACTACTCTGCATAGTCGAACCGCGGGGGCCGCCATCGAGCCGACCGCACCGGCCAAGCAGGAGGCTGCTGTGAACCGCCCGACCAATCGCCTCTTCGCCGCGTCAGCGGGCCTCGCCGCCTGCGGCCTCATCATCACCGGGTGCAGCTCCGGGCAGATCTCGCAGACCGCGGACCAGGAGTCGGCCGTCAACGGCTCGACCGCCAACGTCAAGAACATCGCGCTGCGCAACGTGCACCTGCAGGCGGTGCAGACCGGTGACTACCTCAAGCCCGGCCGCACGGTGGAACTGGTCTTCGCGGCGGTCAACACCTCGGCGGACGTCAACGACAAGCTGCTCGGGATCACCTCGGACGTGGGCTCGGTCAGCATCACCGGCGACCTCGCCATCCCGGCCAACAGCGCGCTGATCGTCGGTTCAGCCGACCGCACGGCCGAGGCCTCGCCGCTGTCCTCCATCGAGGGCGCCAAGGCCGAGGTGACGCTGAGCCAGCCGATCACCAACGGGCTGACCTACGGCTTCACCTTCACCTTCGACAAGGCCGGCGAGGCCAAGATCCAGGTGCCGATCTCGGCCGGTGCCGCCCCCCGTCAGGAAGCCGCCGCGGCCGCCCACGAATAGCCGGCGACCGGTCGGTCACCTCGGCAGGGTTTCGTCCACCCACGTCCGTAACGCTGCCACCGGCGCCGCACCAGCCCGCCGGGCGAGGACCTTGCCGCCGTCGGTGATCAACAACGTGGGCACGGCCTGCACGTCGAAGCGCTGGGATATCTGCGGCGCGGTGTCGACATTCACCTTCACCAACTTCAGCGTCCCGGCTCGCTCGCGGGCTAACTGCTCCAGGGCCGGGCTGACCATGCGGCAGGGTCCGCACCACGGCGCCCAGAGGTCCACCAACACCGGGACCGAGGACTGCTCCACCACGGCGGCGTAGTCGCTGTCCGCCGCATCGACGATCCAGGGCAACCACTGCCTGCATTGCGCGCAACGCGGCCTACCCGACACGGACGCTGGAACCCGATTACGACGCCCGCACCCGGGGCACTCGACGATGGCACTTTGCATGACCCAATTCTGCGTACGGTTCTGACACAGCCGAGCGAATCCGCGGAACTGTCATAGCCACCGGATAGCCTCACGGCGTGGCCAAGGCACGTTCCCAGTACCGCTGTTCGGAATGCCGCCACATCAGCGCCAAGTGGGTGGGTCGGTGCCCGGAATGCGGCACCTGGGGAACCGTCGACGAGGTGGTTGCGCTTGCCGCCGTCGGCGGCTCACCGCACCGTTCGGTGGTGCCGTCGTCGCCCGCCGTGCCGATCAGTTCCATCGATCCCGACCGCACCCGCCACTTTCCCACCGGCATAACCGAACTCGACCGGGTGCTCGGCGGCGGCGTGGTGCCGGGGTCGGTCACTCTGCTGGCAGGGGATCCCGGCGTCGGCAAGTCGACCCTGCTGCTCGAGGTGGCCCAGCGGTGGGCCCAGGCCGGGCGCCGGGCGCTGTACGTGTCCGGCGAGGAGTCGGCCGGACAGATCCGGATGCGCGCCGAGCGGACCGGGTGCGCCCACGACGAGGTCTTCCTGGCCGCCGAGGCCGATGTGCACACCGTCCTGGGCCACCTGGACGCCGTTCAGCCCGGCCTGGTGATCGTCGACTCGGTGCAGACCATGACGGCCGGTGACACCGACGGCGTGGTCGGCGGGGTGACGCAGGTGCGGGCGGTGACCACCGCGCTGACCGCTGCGGCGAAGTCGAGTGGTGTGGCGATGATCCTCGTCGGGCATGTCACGAAGGACGGCGCCATCGCGGGCCCGCGCTCGCTGGAGCATCTCGTCGACGTGGTGCTGCACTTCGAGGGCGACCGCAACACCGCGCTGCGGATGGTCCGCGGCATCAAGAACCGGTTCGGCGCCGCCGACGAGGTCGGCTGTTTCCTGTTGCACGACAACGGAATCGAGGGCGTAGCCGATCCGTCCGGGCTCTTCCTGGACCAGCGGCCGAGTCCGGTGTCCGGCACCGCGGTGACGGTGAGCCTGGACGGCAAGCGCCCGCTGATCGGCGAGATCCAGGCACTGTTGGCGCCACCCACCAACGTGGCCTCCCCGCGCCGCGCGGTCAGCGGCGTCGACCACGCCCGGACCGCGATGATCACCGCGGTGCTAGAGAAGCGGGCGGCCCTGAAGGTGAGCGCGAACGACATCTACCTGTCGACGGTCGGCGGGATGCGGCTGACGGACCCGTCGTCCGACCTTGCGGTGGCGATGGCGATGGCGTCGGCCTGCTTCGACCGGGCGCTGCCCGCCACGATGGTGGTGATCGGCGAGGTCGGGCTGGCCGGGGACCTGCGCCGGGTCACCGGCATGGATCGGCGGTTGGCCGAGGCGGCGCGGTTGGGGTTCACCACCGCGCTGGTGCCGATCGGTTGCGGGACGGTGCCGAAGGGTCTGCGCGCCCTGGAGTGCGCGACGATCGGCGACGCGCTGCGCGCGATGCTGGCCGTCGCGGAGCTACCCACGGAACCAGCCGTTCGGCGGAATCGGCGCGACTCCTACGACAGCGGACCCGGCACGATGGACAATGAGCACTTGTGAGCACCGTAAGCCGGTCCAACGGGTCGGCACCGCCGACGGCCGCCACGCTGCGCGAGACCATCGGGCGGCTGGCGCC
>JAGQTW010000389.1 GCA_020438785.1 Mycobacterium sp.
CGCCCCAGGACGCGGCGGTGGGGGCTTCGCCGCCGTGCACCAGCCGCTTGTAGGAGTTCACCCACTGGTTGGTGATCGCGCTGATCTCGCTGGCGTGCTCGAGGATGCCGGCGATGAACGACTTCGCGACGTCGGAGAGCTGCAGCGGGTCGTCGGGGCTGTGGAAGGCGTTGGTCTCGCCCTCGAACAGGCTCATGTGGGTGTGCATGGCCGAGCCGGGATATTCGGCGAACGGCTTGGGCATGAACGACGCCCGCACCCCCTCGGCCAGCGCCACCTCCTTGACAAGGTAACGGAACGTCATCACGTTGTCGGCCATCGACAGCGCGTCGGCGTAGCGCAGGTCGATCTCCTGCTGGCCCGGCGCGCCCTCGTGGTGGCTGAACTCCACCGAGATGCCCATCTGCTCCAGCGCGTCGATGGCGTGGCGGCGGAAGTTGGGCGCCGAGTCGTGCACGGCCTGGTCGAAGTAGCCGCCATTATCAGCAGGGGTCGGCCGGGTTCCGTCGTAGGGGCCGGGTTCGAGCAGGAAGAACTCGATCTCGGGATGCACGTAGCAGGAGAAGCCGAGGTCGCTGGCCTTGGCGAGTTGGCGGCGCAACACGTGCCGGCTGTCGGCCCAGGACGGCGAGCCGTCGGGCATGGTGATGTCGCAGAACATCCGCGCCGAGTGGTGCTGGCCGGCGCTGGTGGTCCACGGCAGCACCTGGAAGGTGGACGGATCCGGGCGAGCCACGGTGTCGGATTCGAAGACCCGCGCGAAACCCTCGATCGACGAACCGTCGAATCCGATGCCCTCTTCGAAGGCGCCCTCGAGTTCGGCCGGGGCGATCGCCACCGACTTCAGGAAGCCGAGCACATCGGTGAACCACAACCGGACGAAGCGGATGTCCCGTTCCTCCAGCGTGCGCAGCACAAATTCCTTCTGGCGGTCCATGACGCGAGCGTATGCAGCGGCTGTTAAATCCGTGTTACGGCACTGCTAGCAGTGCAGGTTGTCCGGCAACACCCGATCGACCAGGTAGCGCACCACCGCGCCGTCGACGCACGCATCGCCGTTGAAGACCGCGGTGTGCTGGGTGCCGTCGTAGGTGATCAGCGGCGCGCCGAGTTCGCGGGCCAGGTTCACGCCGGCCTCGTACGGCGTCGCGGGGTCGTGGGTGGTGGACACCACGACGACGCTGCCGGGCGGGGCGGGCGGCGCGGGATGCGGGAGACTCGTCGGCGGAACCGGCCAGAACGCGCAGATGTCGCGCGGGGCGAACCCGGTGAACGCGCCGTAGGCCTGGAACGGCGCCAGCTCCCGGGTCCGCCGGTCGAGATCGGCCCACGCCGCGGGATCGGTCGGCGTCGGGGCGTCGACGCAGCGGATCGCGTTGAACGCGTCCTGGCCGTTGTTGTAGTGGCCATAGTCGTCGCGGCCCTGGTACTCGTCGGCCAGCAGCAGCAGGTCACCGGCATCGGTATGGCGCGCCAGCCCGAGCAGCCCGCTGGTGAGGAACTTCCAGTACTCCGGCGTGTAGAGGGCGTTGAAGGTGCCGGTGATCGCGTCCTGATAGCTCAACCCGCGCGGGTCGGAGGTCGGGCCCGGCTTGGCGACCAGCGGGTCGACCAACTGGTGGTAGCGGGTCATCCACTGCGCCGGGTCGGTGCCCAGCGGGCAGCCGACGGACTTCGCGCAGTCGGCGGCGTAGTCGTTGAAGGCGACCTGAAAACCGGTCATCTGCTGGGTGATCGAGGCCATCGGATCCTCGGCCGGGTCGATCGCCCCGTCGAGGACCATCGCCCGCACCCGGTTCGGGAACTTCTCCAGGTAGCTCGCGCCCAGATCGGTGCCGTAGCTGAACCCGAGGAAATTGATCTGGTCGTCGCCCAGCGCCTGGCGCACTACGTCCATATCCCTTGCGGCGGAATCGGTTCCGACGCCGGCCAGGAACTCCCTGCCCATCTTGTCCAGGCATTCCTGAGCCAGGTTGCGGTTGAGCTGCTCGATCCGGGCCACCCCCGCCGGGCTGTAGTCCACCATCGGCTCGCGGCGCCAGGCATCGAATTCGGCGTCGGTGCGACAACGCACCTCCGGTGTCGAATGGCCGACACCGCGCGGGTCGAAGGCCACCAGGTCGAAGTGTTCGGTGATCGGGGATCCGGCCAGCCCCACCCCGAGGGCGGCCAGTGCGTCCACCGCCGACGCGCCCGGGCCGCCGGGGTTGACCAGCAGCGCGCCGATGCGCTTACCGGTCGCCGGGATCTTGATCAGCGCCAATTGTGCTTGTGTCCCAGTGGGATTCGCATAGTCGACTGGTACCGACAGGGTGGCACAGCGCGCGTCCGGCAGGACGTCGCTGTCCTGCCCGAGGAAGCGCTCGCAGCTACCCCAACTGGGCTCGGGCGCGGTGGGCTGGCCGTCGGTCGCCCCGGCCGGCGGGGCCGGAACGCCCACCGCGAGCGCGGCACCGAGCAGCCCGGACATCAACAGAGCCGAGCCGATCCGACTCTTGCGCGCCATGGCAGTCATCGTTTCATGCCGCACCGGCCGCGGCGCCGGGGAGAGGTCACGGGTCAATCTCGGAAGCGCCCGACATCGATAACGGCGCGCTTACGTGTGCGTAAATCGCCGCGTTGCGTAAATCGTTGCGTCGAAACGCCTTCGCGATCAGCAGGTGGCGCCGGGCGGCGGCAGCGTCAGGTCGACGAGGTAGGCGCCGGCGTATTGGTCGACGCAGTTGTTGCCCTGGAACACCACGGTGTGCTGGGTGCCGTTGAAGGTCAGCAGCGCGCCGCCGAGTTGCTTGGCCAGATCCACCCCCGCCTGGTAGGGGGTCGCCGGGTCGTTGGTGGTCGAGACCACCAGCACCGGCGGCAGCCCGGTTGCCGACACCGTGTGCGGCGCGCTGGTCGCCGGTACCGGCCAGAACGCGCAGGTGTCCAGCGGCGCGTGGCCGGTGAACTCCCCGTAGCTCATGA
>JAGQTW010000390.1 GCA_020438785.1 Mycobacterium sp.
TTCTAAAGTCTCGTTTCTAGAGAAACGAGACAGGCGCCTAGTCGACACTCCCCTAATCCGTTGCCCCAGGTCGGATGTCTCATTTCTTGTCTCACACCGCGTGTCTCGAATCCCCGGTGTCGGCGTGCAGTGAGACAGTGCCGGTTATGACCGCAATCCTCGGCTACGCCCGCGTCAGCACTGCCGGACAGGACCTCACCGCCCAGCGCGCCGCTTTGACGGCCGCAGGCGTCGACGCGCCCCGGATCTTCACCGACACCCTTTCCGGCGCCGCTGGCACTCATCGCCCCGGCCTTGCTGCACTGCTCGACTACGCCCGCCGCGGCGATGCCGTTGTCGTGGCCGCCATTGACCGCCTCGGCCGATCGGTAGCCGAGGTGACTCGTACCATTGCCGACCTCAGCGACCGCGGCATTCTTCTGCGAGCTATCCGAGAAGGAATCGACACCGCCACCCCGACCGGCCGTGCCGTCGCCGCCATCATGGCCACCTTGGCTGAACTGGAGCTCGAGCTCGGCCGCGAACGCCGCGCCGCCTCACGTGAATCACGGCGGTCCCGCAGCCTGCCGGCGACCAAGCCATCGAAGCTCAGCGCTGATCGCCAAGAGCAGCTACGGCGGCTGGCGGCCACCGGTGAACCGGTCGCCGAGCTTGCCGCGGCCTTCGGCATAGGCCGCGCGACCGCATACCGGTACCTCGCTGCAAGCCGAAAGTAGGTAATCATGCATACCTGCATGATTACCTACATGTAAGATTACATGTAGACATGTTTGTTGACGGGCGGTAGGCTTCTGCTATGACTGTTTCCGCAGATGAACGGTGTGAAATCGTGGCGATCGCACTGCAAAAAGGCGGTGTCGGCAAGACGACCACCACCATCAACCTCGCTGCAAACCTGGCAGCGATGGGGTTGCGAGTTCTCGTCATCGACATGGACCAGCAGGCCCACAGCACGAAGGGTCTCGGCATCGAACTCGGCGACGACGATGCCTCGATGTACGAGGTACTGCACCCGGATAGGACCATGCGCGTCCCGCTGGCGAAGGTCATCCGGCCGAGCCAGTTCGGAATCGATGTCGCGCCCGGTCACCTCGCCCTCAAGGAGCTCGAGCGCACCGGCCTCGGATCAGGTGGCCAGCTGCGCCTAGCGCGCCAACTCGACGACACCGAGGGTTACGACTTCGTGCTGATGGACTGCCCACCGGCGCTGGGGGAGTTAACTACGGCGGCGCTAGCGGCCGCCGATTACGTCTTGGCGGTCCTTAAAGCCGGACCCGATGAAGTCGACGGCCTGGTCGAACTCGGCAACGCCGTCCTCGATATTCAGGAGACGCTCAACCCGGACGTGGAAATCCGGTATGTGCTCCTGGCTGACTTCGACGGTAATCCCAAGGCCAGCAAGGACGTTCGCGCACAGCTACGCGCCGACTGGGGCGAGTGGGACGCCGGCGGCGCATACCTAGGCGAAATTCCACACACCGTGCGCGTGGTGGAGGCCAAGGGCAAACGCGTGCCCGTTCACGTGCACGCCCCGACCAGCACAGCGGCAGTGGCATACCGAGAGATCGCCGAACGCATCGCGGCTAGGAGGCAAGCAGCATGAACGCAGCAGCGAAACCCACCGGTCTCCAGGTCGGCTCCACCCGGCCCTTGTCGCGCGCCGAACGGCGGGCAGAAGCCGCCCGAGTGAAAGCCCAAGAAGCACCCGCCACACCGGCAGCAGCACTCAGCCCGCCGCCGCAGGACAACGACGGTCCGCCAGTCCCGGTCGTGAGCCCCGAGCAGGAGAACGAGGCCGTCGAGCCGCTGCCAGTACGGCTGAAAGCCCGCCAACGGAAAGCGAAAAACCCCTTCGCCACGCAGCTGCACTCAGGAACCCTGGCCCGGCTCGAATGGATCAAGGCCCGCGGATACGTCATCACCGACACAGTCGATGAGGCGATCAATGTCTACCTCGATAACGCCGGCATCCCCAGGCCAGATCACAACGACCGCATGCCCGGCTGAATTAGGTGCCGTGCCCTTCCTCGCCGCCAATTGTGGTGAACGTGGTGGTGCTGGCTGTCAAAGGCCAACGCCGCTACGCGGTCGACCACGGTCGAGCCTTGACAGCCAGCACCACCACGCACAACGCGGCCAGTACGAGGAAGGGCATCCGCGAGAACGCTCACAGCTGGTCAGGCTATGTGAGTGGGGACGTGCACCCATGCCAGTTAGCGTCTCTGCCCATGCGAGTAGGTGTGTACATCGACGGATTCAATCTCTACTACGGCGGTCGCGGGCTGTGCGGGAAAGGCACCCCCGGGTGGCGGTGGCTCGACGTGCGTGCGCTGGCCACGCGGCTGGTCACCGCCCACTCGGTCTGGACCGGGGCCACGATTGAGCGGGTGGTCTACTGCACGGCGGTGATCTCTGGTGCCGACAACCCGGTGGGCAACCGTGAGCAAGACGCGTACCTGAGGGCGCTGCGGCGGTCCCACACTGCTGATCGCGTCGAACTGGGCAACTACGTGCACCGGGTGGCGCGGGCTCCGCTAGCCACACCGGACCGCAACGGCCGCCCGGTCCTGGCCCACCCTGGCGGGCCGCTCATGATCAAGGACGGCACCGGCCAGGACGACCCCGCCGCTGTGTTCATGGTGTCCACAGCCCGCCGCGAGGAAAAAGGCTCAGACGTCAATGTCGCCGCACACCTGCTGCTCGACGTCCTGGAGCAACGCATTGACGCGGCCGTGATGATCAGCAATGACAGCGATCTGAAATTTCCGGTTCAGACGGCGCGCGATCGGGTGCCAGTGGGGACAGTCAACCCGTCGCGCAGCCACACCGCGGGCAAGCTGCGCGGCTCACCGGCTGACGGGGTGGGTAATCACTGGTGGTACCAGCTCACCGCGGCCGACTTTCAGGCCTGCCAGCTCCCCGACCCCGTTGCCGGGGTGCAAAAGCCGCCGCCCTGGTGACATACCCGACAAGGGAGGGGAATTGCGTGGACACAACCTGCGTTGCATAATTGCGTCATACCAC
>JAGQTW010000391.1 GCA_020438785.1 Mycobacterium sp.
CCTTGTCTTTGCACTCGTCGACCGGAGCCTTGACCTCGTCGAAGCGCGGGTCGGTGAAGCTCAGGGACATCGAGCCGGAGAAGTCCTCGATCGGGGACAGCTCGTCGAGCACCTCTTCGAGGCCGCCCTTGGGGTCCACGTCACCGCGGGCCTCAGCGATCTCACGCCAGCGCGGCGAGCCGATCAACCACTCGAACGAGTCGATCTGGACGTCGAGCAAGCCCGGAACCTCGAGCGGTTCGCGCAGCTTGGCGAAGGAAATTCGGTTTGGTGCTCCGGGGACGGAGTTAGAAGTGGTAGTTGCTTTGCTCTGGCTAGAGACTGCCAAGATGCATCCTTCCAGCACCTAATGCGGCCATCGAGTGCCGGAGTCACCGGACCTTGTGCCGCGATATCTGCGTCGGTTCGGCTGGCGAACCTGTCCGGATCCACCGGGGCACGCAACGCAGCAGGTAGTTGAGCCGGGAAAACCGGGCTCAGCTGGGACCTAGGTGCAGGAACGGACGGAGGTGGGCAGGGGGCAGCCAGCGCAACGTCCAACAATAGCGCAGGACGGCGCATTCCTCAACATCCGCATACCGGGCTGGCGGGCGCTGGCTGGCGATCTACCTACCCAAAGCAACATGCTGGGCAACAGCCTTACCCGTTTGCGCCACTCAGTCAAGGGTTAACGCGGTGTTTGGTGTGGAAAACTCGCCGGTAGGTCCCCTGAGCGCGCGCCGCGGGGCGATGTCCAGCAATCTCAACGCCGGCCGCCGATGCGCGGTCAGGCCCCGAACAGGGAACTGAAGAACGTGATGATGCCGTAGATCAGCTCCCCGAGCCGGGAGCGCTGGCCGGTCGGGGACGGCAGGCCGTAGGTCAGGGCCGGACCGATCTGGACCGGCTGGTTGGGGCCGGGATAGAGCGGACCGACGGGCTGGCTGCCGGGCGTATACATGTCGTTGATCCAGCCGTCGGCGTAGGTGTAGACGGCCTGGGTGGCGCCGGGCGGGGAGAACTGGGTGACCAGCTGCGCGAAGAAGTCGACGATCGGGTTGCCGCCCAGCATCGAGTCGACGTGCGAGCCGTGGTAGATCACCACACCGTTGAACCCGCCCGGGTTGGTGGCGACCAGCTCGTTGGTGCCGCTGCCCCAGACGTTCCAGATCTGGTTCTGGGCCGCGATCTGGTAGATCGGGATGTCGTTGGCGCGCAGCTGGGGCGCCACGCTGGACAGCACGCCGATCCCCGGGACGCCGTCGAACATCACGACGCCCTTCAAATCAGGGATGTTCGCCTGCGGATTGTTGATGAAGTAACCGGCAGTTGCCGCCGCGAATCCGCCGCCCGCCGAATGCCCGCTCAGGATGAAGGGGGCCGGCAGGCCCGCGCCGACGTAGCCGGCCGCGACGGCGCTGTCGAGCAGTGCCTGACGGTTGCCGGTGAACAGGCTGGCCGCGCCCGCCTGCATCGACGGCCCGTTGAGCCAGCAGCCGAAGCAGGAGAACGGGTTGGAGGTGATGGTGGGCACCACCACGATGCTGTTGGTGTTGGCCGACAGGTTGGTGGCCAGGGCGGTGTAGAAACCGCTGTTGGCCAGGAACCCGTTCTGCACCCAGATCATGCCCTGGGGGTCGACCGTCCCCGCGGCATCCTGGGCCGGGAAGTACCAGTCGACCCGGGCGGAGTAGGTGGTCGGACCACAGGGGATGTCGAGCGTGGAATGCCCGACCAGCACGTAGGGCGCGGTGGTGGGTGGGGCGCCGGACGGGGTGTAGACGGCGTCGACCGGGGTGGGCACCGCGGCGCCGGCCGACCACGGGTACAGGGACGGGAAGACCGCCACCGCCAGTGGACTGGCCCGCCAGCCGAGGCTGGCCAGGATGTCGAGGACGGCGGTGGCGATGGGCCCGACCGTCGGCGGCGCCTGGATCACCGTGGGTACGAACGGCGTGGTCAGGGTCGGGGCGGCTGCACTGAACAGCTGCGGGGCCGCCAGGGGCTGCATGGCCGCCAGCCGCATGGTCGGGGCGCCGGGATCGGAGCCGGGTTCGGCGACGGGGTCGATGGCCACCAGCGCCGCGACCGGTTCGACCTCCACCGGTGCGGTGGTCGGTTCGGTCACGGCGGGGTCGACCGTCGTGCCCTGCTCCTCGACGGTGGTGGACGCCGTCGGCGCATCGACGACGACCGCCAACGACCGGAGCGTGGTGGGTCCGGTCGGCAGGGCCGTCGGATCGGTGCTCGACGACGTCGCCACCTGCGGGCTCACCGACGTCGAAGGCTCATTGGTGCTGACCGCAGGGGTCGTCGACGACGGTTCGGAGGCGGCCTCGGACACTGTCGACGTGGTGGTCGACGGCTGGTCGGCGTCGGCCGTGGCCTGGGTGGCCTCGGTATCCGGCTTGGTGATCCGCAGTTGAACGACCCGCTGCGGGTTGTGCTGGCGTTTGGTGCCGGACGGCTTGTCGGCCTTCGTGGTGGTCGCGGTGGTCGCACTCGCCGGGGCGTCCGAGGCGTCCTGGTCGGCCTTGGTCGTCGAGGACCCCGACTCGGTTGAGGTCACGCCGGAGGAGGTCGCGTCGGTCGTCGTATCCGGGGCCGTCACCTTGGGGGTGTGCCGCGGCGACGGGGAGTCGTTGTCCGCCCCGGGCCCGGACTTGGCGGTGTCGTGATCGGTCGCACTCGTGCTCGACCGCGAACTGTCCGAGTCGGAACCGGTGTCGGCGGATGCCGTTGCCGAGCCGGTGAGCAGGGCGGCGCCGATGCCCATGGTGAGGACGCCCACGCCCCACCACATGCGCCGGTCCGTCATTGGAACTGCCTCCCGCTTGTCGATCGCAGCAAACGGTAGCCGAAACCGCGACCAGGTGCGAATCATATCGCCGGCAACGACGAGGACGTCACAAAGTGGTCAGCCCACGGCGGGCTGCACCGACACCGGGATCCCGGTCAGCCGGGCCATGCCCGCCAGCCGCTCGATGTCGGCGGGTTCGCTGGACATCAGCTGGTTGACGTTGACGCCGCCGGCGTCGTTGGCCACCCGCCAGCCGCCGGTGCCGTTGTGGCCCCAGCCGTGCGGGATCGCGATGACCCCGCCGACGATGTCCTTGGTCAGCGTCACCGGAATCTCGATCTCGCCGTACGGGGAGCGCACCTTGACCCGGTCGCCGTCGTTGATCCGCAGGTCCGCTGCGTCGTCGACGTGCATCAGCGCGCTCTGCAGCCGGTCGCCGCGCATCAACAGCGGGACGTTGTGCATCCAGGAGTTCTCCGAGCGAAGCTCCCGCATGCCGATCAGCCGCAGGGGGTAGCCCGCCGGGTCGCCCTGTCGGGTCAGCGCCCGGACGGCGGCCTCGATATCGGCGTGCACCAGGCGCACCTTGGCCCCGCGGTACACCACCACGCTGGGCAGCACCCCGTCGCGCAGGTTGGACCCCAGCACCACACCGTGCGGGTGCTCGTGGGTCAACCGCCGAAAACTCAGGCCGCCCGGGCGCAGCCCGAACCGGTCGCCGCCCGTCGAGAGCCGGATCACCGCGTCGGCGACGGCGCGGGGAGTGAGCCGGAAACCGAAGGCGCCCAACGCTTTCCGGGTCAGGTCGAGACCTCGCAGGGCCAGCGTGCGGTGTGCCAACCGCCGGGTGAGCTCGTCGATGATGGCCCACTCCGGGCGGGCCTGTCCCGCCGGGGCCACGACGGCCTCGGTGGCCTGGCGGAACGGGGTGGGCTGCAGCACCTGGAACGGCAGCGGGAAGTCGTCGCGCTCGTACATCGTGGTCGCCGGCAGCACGTAGTCGCAGCGGCCGGTGGTCTCGTTGAGGTAGAGGTCGATGCCGACCGAGAGTTCCAGCGAGTCGAGGGCGCCCTCGAGTTCGGCGCCGTTGGGCACCGAGAGCACCGGGTT
>JAGQTW010000392.1 GCA_020438785.1 Mycobacterium sp.
CTGCCGGTGATGTTCTTCATCCACGGCGGCGGCTACATCATGGGCAGCTCGGCCACCCCGCTGTACGACGGCGCGGCACTGGCCCGCCGCGGCTGTGTCTACGTTTCGGTCAACTACCGGCTCGGCGCGCTCGGCTGTCTGGACCTTTCGTCGCTGTCGACGCCGGAATTCCAGATCGACAGCAACCTGTTCCTGCGTGACCTGCTCATCGCACTGGGCTGGGTGCGCGACAACATTGGGGCATTCGGCGGTGATCCCGGCAACGTCACCATCTTCGGTGAGAGCGCCGGGGCGCACGCCGTCGCGACGCTGCTCGCCGTGCCGGAGGCCAATGGCCTTTTCCGGCAGGCCATTTCGGAGAGTCCGGCGTCCGGGCTGGTGAGCACCAGCGAGACCGCCGCGCAGATCGCGCGCAAGTTCACCGACGCGTTGGGCGCCGACAAGGACGATGCGGCAGGCGCCTTGATGCGGGCCCGCCCCGCCGACCTCGTCAAGACGCTCGACGTCCTGCTCGAGCGCAGCCTGCACGAGATGGACGGTGCGTTCGCTGTCGGACCCACCCACGGGGACGACGTCCTGCCGGTGGATCCGATCGAGGCGATGAAGACCGGCCAGGCACACCGGGTTCCGCTGATCGTCGGAACCAACGCCGACGAGGGCAAGCTGTTCACCCGGTTCATGAAACTGTTGCCGACCACCGAGCACGCCATCGAACGGCTGCTGGCCTTCGCCGAGCCCGAGACCCGGGACCGGATCACCGCCGCCTACCCGGGTTACCCGCACCCGGAGGCGTGCGTCCAGCTCGGTGGCGATTTCGCGTTCGGGACCGCCGCCTGGCAGATCGCCGAGGCGCACGGCACGCACGCGCCCACCTACGTCTACCGCTACGACTACGCGCCGCGCACGCTGCACTGGTCCGGGCTCGGCGCCACCCACGCCATGGAACTGCTCGCGGTGTTCGACATCTACCGAACTCGCCTCGGCGGTGCGCTCACCGTCGGGATCGACCGCCCGTCGGCGCTGAAGGTGAGCAATCAGGTGCAGCGGCGCTGGCGCAGCTTCAGCCGCACCGGGGTCCCCGGCGACGACTGGCCCACCTACTCGCATGAGGAAAGGCCGGTCATGGTGTTCGACCGGCACACCCGGGTCGAACTCGACCCGCACCCGCATCGCCGCAAGGCGTGGGAGGGATTCTCGCTGACGGCGCGCTGAGTTGACAGCCGTCAAGAAGCGACCGGAAAACCTATCGCCCGGGCGCGGGGGTGCCCTAGGTTGGTCAGGTGCAGACCGCAGATCCCAGTGACACCGTCATCGAGCGTCCCAGCGACCTGACCCCCGAGTGGCTGACCGCCGCCGTCGGAGCGGGCACCGTCACCGCGTTCACCTCCGAGCGCATCGGCACCGGCCAGATGAGTGAGTGCTACCGGATCGGGCTGACCTACGCCGACGGCCGGGACGGCCCGGCGACGGCGATCCTCAAGGTCGCCGCCACCGACCCGATGAGCAGGCAGACCGGGCTGGCGCTGGGCCTCTACGAGCGCGAGGTCAGGTTCTACTCCGAGGTGGCACCCCGCCTCGGCGGACCGATCGCACAGTGCTTCCACACCTCCTACGATCCGGAGACCGGGATCTTCGCGCTGCTGATCGACGACGCCGCGCCCGCCGTCGTCGGCGACGAGATCCGCGGCGCGACAACGGAAGACGCGCGGCTGGCGTTGACCGAACTGGGCCGGCTGCACGCCCCGGTGATCGGCAGCGACACGTTCGCCGAGGCGGACTGGCTCAATCGCGAGTCGCCGATGAACCAGGCGCTGATCACCCAGCTGTATGCGGCGTTCATCGACCGCTACGGCGAGGCCATCACCCCGGACCAGCGGATGGTGTGCCAGCGGCTGGTCGACAACTTCGACGCCTACCTGGCCGAGGAGACCGCGGCCGGCCGGCCCAAGGGCCTGGTGCACGGCGACTACCGGCTGGACAACATGCT
>JAGQTW010000040.1 GCA_020438785.1 Mycobacterium sp.
CTTCACCAACGGCGGCGCCGACGCCAACGAGCACGCGGTCCGGATGGCCCGCCTCCACACCGGCCGGTTCAAGGTGCTGTCGACCTACCGCAGCTACCACGGCGGCACCCAGACCGCGATCAACATGACCGGCGACCCGCGCCGCTGGGCCAACGACACCGCGACCGCCGGCACCGTGCACTTCTTCGGGCCGTTCCTCTACCGGTCGGAGTTCCACGCGACGACCGAGGAGGAGGAGTGCGAGCGCGCGCTCGCGCACCTGCGCCGCACCATCGAGGCCGAGGGCCCCGACAGCCTCGCCGCGATCATCCTCGAGACGATCCCCGGCACCGCCGGCATCTTCGCCCCACCGCCGGGCTACCTCGCGGGGGTGCGGGCGCTCTGCGACGAGCACGGCATCGTGATGATCCTCGACGAGGTGATGGCCGGCTTCGGCCGGGCCGGCGCCTGGCTCGCGCTCGACCGGTACGACGTCGTCCCCGACCTGATCACCTTCGCCAAGGGCGTGAACTCCGGCTACGTCCCGCTCGGCGGCGTCATCATCAGCGAGCCGATCGCCGAGACGTTCGCGCACCGCGCCTACCCCGGCGGCCTGACCTACTCCGGCCACCCGCTGGCCACCGCCGCGGCCGTCGCGACGATCAACACGATGCGCGACGAGGGCATCGTGGAGAACGCCGAGCGCCTGGGGCGCGACGTCTTCGGCCCCGGCCTCGCCGACCTCGCCGAGCGGCACGCCTGCGTCGGTGAGGTCCGCGGCGTCGGCGCCTTCTGGGCGGTCGACCTGGTCACCGACCGGTCTACCAAGGCGTTGCTCCCACCCGCCGCGCTCAACGAGGTGGTCGCGGCGTGCAAGTCCGCCGGGCTGCTGCCGTTCTCGAACACCAACCGGATCCACCTGGTGCCGCCGTGCACGATGAGCGACGAGGAGGCTCGCGAGGGCCTGGCGATCCTCGACGACGCGCTCAAGGCCGGCGACGCCCATGTCCAGTCGTAGGACCCGGCAGACCGTCTACGAGCGCCTCGCGCCCCCGGGCGCCCTGGTCGACGCGGCGCTGGCACCGAGCCGGCACGCGATCCACTGGCTGGAGGACGCGCCCGGTGCGTCGTACGAGCCCCTGACCCGGGACGCCGCCGCCGACCTGACCGTGGTCGGCGGCGGCTACTGCGGGCTGTGGACCGCGGTGCTCGCGAAGCGGCGCAACCCCGGCGCGCGGGTGGTGCTGCTGGAGGCGAACACGGTCGGCTGGGCGGCGTCCGGGCGCAACGGCGGGTTCGTCGACGCCAGCCTGACCCACGGCGCGCATAACGGTAAGGCCCGTTGGCCAGACGAATTCGACCAGCTCGAGCGGTTGGGCCTGGCCAATCTCGACGGTATGCAGGCTGATATCGAGAAGTACGAGATGAAGGTGGACTGGGAACGCACCGGCATGCTGGCCGTGGCGACCGAACAGCACCAGGTTCAGTGGCTGCGCGACGCGGCCAACGACGGTGAAGGCGTATTCCTGAACACCGAACAGGTTCGGGCACAGGTGAATTCGCCGACATACCAGGCTGGGCTGTTCTCGGCGGATTCCTGCGCGATCGTCAACCCCGCCCGTCTGGCGTTCGAGTTGGCCCGGGTCTGTGCCGAGAAGGGTGTGCGAATCCACGAGCACACCCCGGCTCAGGCTGTGAAGCGCGACGGCTCTGGTGTGTCGGTGCAAACCCCGGCCGGAGGCATCACCGCGCAGCGGGTCGTGCTGGCCACCAACGTCTTTCCCAGTCTGCTACGCCGCAATCGGCTGCACACCATCCCGGTCTACGACTATGTGCTGGGCACTCAACCGCTCAGCGATGCCCAACTGGGTCGCATCGGGTGGGGCGCCCGGGAGGGCATCTCCGACAGCGGCAACCAGTTCCACTACTACCGGCTCTCGGCCGACAATCGAATTCTCTGGGGCGGTTACGACGCGGCGTACTACTACGGCCGTCGGGTGGATCCGAACCGCGAAGACCGGCCCAAGTCATTCCGAAAGATCGCGCGTCACTTCTTTCTCACCTTCCCGCAACTCGACGACGTCCGGTTCAGCCACCGGTGGTCCGGCCCGATCGACACCAACACCCGCTTCTGCGCGCACTGGGGGACGGCCGCCAGGGGCCGTATCGCCTACGTCAACGGGTTCACCGGCCTGGGGGTCGGCGCAGCCCGGTTCGCCGCCGACGTGTGTCTGGACCTGCTCGACGGACAGCGCACCGAGCGGACCGGGCTGGAGATGGTGCGACGCAAACCGCTGCCGTTCCCGCCCGAGCCGCTGGCCAGCGTCGGGATCCAGGCCACCCGATGGTCGCTGGACCGGGCCGACCACCACGGTGGGCGGCGCAATGTGCTCCTGCGCACCCTGGACCGGATGGGCCTCGGATTCGACTCCTGAAGTTCCAGTAGGCTCGCGGACGCGCCCGTGTCACGGGCGGAATCTCAAGGAGGAAAAACAGTCGTGGGAGACACACTCAACGCAGGACAGCAGCTGGGCCGGGGCGCCTCGATCACGTCGCCCAACGGTGCCTACACCCTCACGCTGCAGGAGGACGGCAACCTCGTCCTGGCGGTGCGCGGCGAGGCCGTCTGGGCCACCGGCACCGACAACCAGGGCGCCGACCGCGCCGATGTCCAGAAGGACGGCAACTTCGTGATCTATGCCGGTGACAAGCCGATCTGGCATAGCGACACCAAGGGCAAGAAGGACGTCCGCCTGGTCATTCAGGACGACCGGAACGTGGTGCTCTACGCCGCCGACGGTGCACCCTGGTCGTCGCGCACCGAGACCGACGCCCCGCCGCCGCCCGTTGTGGTGGAGGAGGCGGAGGTCGTCGAGGTCGCTCCGGTGGCGGTCGAGAAGAAGACCCACACGGTGGTGGCCGGCGACACGCTGTTCAACATCGCCAAGCAGTACCTGGGCGACGGTAACCGCTACATGGAACTGGCCCAGGCCAACAACATCGCCAACCCCGATCACATCGAGATCGGCCAGGTCATTACCATCCCCTGACCCGAAATTCGGGGAGGATCGCCGCAGCGGCGCAGATTCGCGATAAAGAG
>JAGQTW010000393.1 GCA_020438785.1 Mycobacterium sp.
CCCGCGCGATTAGCTCAGCGGGAGAGCGCTTCCCTGACACGGAAGAGGTCACTGGTTCAATCCCAGTATCGCGCACCACGATCGCTCCAGTTCAACGGCGTTGCTTGCCCGAGTCGGCGTTGTATCCCGACTCGGGCCCAGCCGGGAAGCGCTGTTTACCCTCCCAATCACCGTCCACCGAACGCGACCACAGTGCCCGACGACCTGGTCCGCCGCCCATTACGCGCGGTGTGCGCGCCGACCCGCTAACGGACTACCAGCGGGTCCGCCATCTGGACATCCCGGTTGCCCCGGCGACTCGCGGGCGGCGAACTCGTGAGCGCTCGGGCTGCCAGCGGCACACGGCGTGGTTTGGGTGATTTAGATGATGTCGCAGGCGCAACCGGACTCGTCAACGCGCGGACCAACACTTCACTGAATCTCGACAACATCGAACCCCCGTCCACCAAAACAAACTCCCAGACGCAGATTTGTACCAGATTTCAGCTGCCCACTGCTCGCCGATTAGCCGAATTGGACCGGTTTAACCAAGTAGGGATCTACCGGCACAAGCCCGACAAGGTCTGAGCGAGTCTCGTAATACTCGACGCAGACCCGTTGGTGAGTGTTTTCGCGTCGAACTCCGTCTGTCTACTCCGCGATTGCCGACTGCCCGGGCGCATGGCCTCTTGAGGATTCAAGGTCCGATTTACCGACCTGCGGACGGCCGATCAGGTCGGGACGATTCTCAGCATCCGCGGATCCATGAGTGAGGTATTGCGCGACGCTGAGCGAAGCAAACGGTGGGCCGCCCCAGTCGCGCGTCGGACAGGCCGCCTTCAGAGATCAATCTGAACTCATCATGGCCATTGGAGAACGACCTCAGGCTCGGCATATGTGAATCTCCTCGGGATACCGGTACGCCCACCCCCGGAACTCTCCCTCGTATGCAATTGAGTTCGCGATCCGCAAGTATCGACTGCCCCAATACTTTTCGCTCGCACATATGTTTGCGCGGCTCTCTCGTGCGCCCATGTGCTTCGTACACTGCAGCATGCTTCCCGACGGACCTCGTCGGATGGCGGAAATCTCGACCGCCTGGTCGGCTAGCCTATTGCGATGCAACGTAATTCCGCCGCATTCGCCAGCGTGGTTGTCGTCCTGGCCGGATGTGGCGGGTCAAGTCAGACCCCGGCATCGACGGTCACATCCACGGTGCAAATCACGAGAACGGTCACCGCGACAGCCACCCCACCGGCGACGGCACCCAAGACGATCATGGAAACCGACGGAATGTATCGCGTGGGAATCGATATCGAACCCGGCACTTACCGTTCAGGCGGCAAAAGCGAGGACAGGGCCGACTGCTTTTGGGCGAGGCTGAACAGCCTCAATGAAAACGACGCCATCGCAAACGGTATGAGCGCAGGCCCACAGGAAGTTACCGTCAAGGCGAGCGACCGTGCGTTCTATACCCACCATTGTCAGGCTTGGCGGAAGGTCTGACGCAAGTTGAGATATCAGGACCACGTACCCTTATCGCGATGAGCGGTCGCCCGAACATCCATAGCCATTTGAGGACGACCGGCCTCCATAGCCGCGTGACTGTCTTGGCAGAGTATCGGCGGCCGGCCTCGAACACGCGTTGGAGGTCGCGCTGTGATCCGGTGCGAGTGTGTCCACAGGTTGATCTTGTGCGGGCGCATACATCACGTCGTAAAATTCCGAGATCCACTTGACGCCAAAGCGATCCAGGATCTGGCCACTGCGACGGTGACGCAAGTCCGGCGTTAGGAATTCGTCGACGGCTCGCTCGCCAGAGCAGTCCAGTTCGACACCGAGTTCAGCCGAGAAGCGCTTTGTTTCGCGACGCCAGTCCTCCAGGAGAGCGGTATAGTCAACGAAAACCCGAGGAAACATCAGGTTTTCCTTTCGGCCACGAGACTCGCCTCAAGCCCTCGTGCAATGGCAAGTTCAGGCGCTATGCCGGCAGTCCGCACGCAATCGATGACTCTTGGATGGCGTCTCGCAATAACAACCGCGACATGGAATCCGGCGTCTCGCAGGCCTCGAACCACAGCTCGGCCAGAGGCACGATGTGTTTGATAACCACCGTTGACGCGGAGGGCAACTCTGCGAGGTACGCCTTGATGCCGCGGAGCGCGGCAAGGTGGCGCGTACGTCGAAGCTCGTCACATCGAGGACGTCAGGCTTCCACCAAGTACTGTCGTGACGTTGAAGGATCGTTCTGCTGAGGAAATGGACTCCCGCGGTTCCCATTATCCGCGCTGATTGGGCTTGTCGGCGCCAAGCATTCCGCTCGCCAACACGGCGCCGCAGTAACGACAATGCACGGGCAAGAGCGGATGTTCCGGAGCGGGCCATACCAAACAAGAACAGAATCGTGGGGCCGTCCGCCCTCGTAGCCCAACCACTCCCACTCTCCCCGCAGTTGATGACGAAAATTAACCGTTCCGACCGGGGCCCTACATTCCGAGCCAAGCCGAGTTCCGAGCCCACCCGATGCAAACAATATCGTAATGAAATCAAAAGCCGTTGCAATGTCACGCTGAGTACAACGACTGCACACGCGTGGGCTCCACGACGCGGTAGCCGACGGTTGAGCCGGTAACTCGGTAATAGACCGGCTCTATCGCAACTTCACCCAGGTCTGGCAGCTGTGCGTCAGGAACGCCCGGTCCCCCGCCTCGATCAGTACCATCTGCGGACCCGTGGTGATGTTGCTGGCGAGGATGTCAACCTCGTTTAGGCTGCTCAACCGGGCCCAATAGCACTCGGTCGCACCTTCAGCGCTCTTGCCCGCGGTGCGATAGGTGCCCGGTTCGATGTCGATACCAACCCGGTACATGCCATCGGTCTCCATGACCGTCTTGGGGGCGACCGCAGTCGGCGGGGCCGTCACCGTCACCGTCTTGGTGACGTCCACCGTCGAGGTCAGCGTGGTCGCCGCGACCGGCTTCGACCCGCCGCAACCGGCCAGGGCCAACGCCGCGCAGGCGATCACCGCCGCCTTCCTATGCATTGCAGCAGCCTAGCCCGCGTCGCAGACACTCAATCGTCCCGATCCGAGGGGCCGAAATCCCCTGGTGAACGAGAACCGCGAATAGGATTCTTTTCACTATGAGAACAGCCTCGGGCACCGCCGCCGTTGTCGGTGCCGTCGCCGTGGCGATGTCGGCGTACGGCGCCGGTGTCGCGTCCGCCGATCCATACGCCGGCCAGACCTACGGCGACGCGTCCGCCGCGATCAGCAGCTACGGGCAGACCGCAGTCGTCGCCGGCCGGGTGGGGTCGTTGCTGCCCACCGACCAGTGCATCGTCACCCGCTCCCAGAGGGCATCCGGGCTGGGCGGCGCCAACTTCACGCCGGTCCAGAACACGGTGCTGCTCTACCTGAACTGCAACCAGGTGTTGGCCGGACCCGGGGTGCCCGGCAACTCGGCGGCCAGCCCCGAAGGCCAGCAGGCCAAGAGGGACCAGGAAGCCTACGAGTGGAAGTCCACCACGGAGGACGGCGCGCAATGGTGCGCCGAGAACCAGAAGGCCCATCCCGACTGGGGGGCCGCAGCATTCAATGGCTGCCCCGGCACCTGATCGCCCTTTTGATGGCGCTGAATTTCTGTAGGAAAATAATCGGACGAGAAAATGTCGGCATTGCCGACCTGCGGCTTGTTGTGCTTTGAGCTCGCCCGGTGGCCCAACCGCAGGCCAGGGCTGATATTCGGGGCATCCGCCGATCGGATTTCAACTCAAAGTTGAAATTCGCGCAGGAAAGAAACTGACGGTATGAAACGCTGACAACGGTAGCGATTTCTCGAATTGCACTGTTATTGTCGGGCCCGTGAATAGCCCCCGGGGAGGTCTGCGGCGCCACGCGACCGCACTGCCCCGGTGGCTGCGGCATGCCGGGCTGCCGCTGTCCAGCCCGCGAGACGAGGGGTAGCCGCATGGTTGTGCAGGCTCGAGCCGAGGCGACGCGTCGGCGCATCATCGACGCGGCCATCGCGCTGTTCAGCGAAGAGGGCTACGGGGACACCGGGCTCGCGGCCATCATGGACCGCGCCGACGTGAGCAAGGGCGCGTTCTACTACCACTTCGAATCCAAGGAAGCGCTGGCCTCGGCGATCATCGATGAGGGCGTCACGCAGCTGCTGGACACCTTCCACGAACTGACGTCGGCACCGTCGCCCGCGCTGGAGAACACCATCCGCGCCACGTTCCGGATCGCCCAGATGACCGAGTCCGACGACATGGTCCGCATCGCCAACCAGCTGCGTCAGGCACTGAGCCAGGTCAGTGGCGCCGGGGCGAAGACGTACCTCCCCTCGACCGCGGGATTCCTCGAGCAGGTCACGAAGGCCGTCGCCGAAGGCGACGTGCGCGGCGACATCTGCGCCGAAGACGTCGCCGAGGCCATCTGCGCCAGCGTGCTGGGCTGCCACCTGCTGTCGGACGCCATCGGCGACGACCCGTACGCCCGGTTGGCCCGGGCCTGGCGGGTACTGATGCCCGCAATCGCGTCCGCCGAAGGACTCCCGTACTTCCAGGACTTCCTGGCCCGCACGGTCGCGCGGTACACGTATTCGGGCGCGGCGGACGCGCCCGAATACGAGATCGTGGAGTCGTCGGCGCCCGTCATCGCCTGAACCGGCGACCGACTCTCAGCCGGCGCCGCCCGCGGCGTCATCGCGGCTCCACAGGCAGTCCCCGCTGAGCTCGATGGAGAACAGCCGCGGCAACACCTGAACCGACAGCGGCTGGCCCGGCACTCCCCGCCAATCCTGCGGTGGCGCAAGCACACCCGCGCGCACGATCGTCAGTTGCTCGGCAGCGCACGTGGTGGCCGGATCTCGCGGCGTGGCGATCCACTGCCCGGACCTCAGGTTGGGGTTGCGCATCCCCTCGCCGTGCAGTGTCATCGCGGGCCCGACGCTGAGCCATTTGTCGTTCGGCGGGAACGGCACGTCGGCCGGCGACCACGAGCCCTGACACACCAGGAATTCGCTCCGATCGGGCAGCAGGGTCATCGCGCCGGACAACTCCGCCGGGCATGACGATCCGGGCTGCGGCGCGGGTGAATCCGCTGACGCGGCCGGCCCGCCGAGGGCTGGCGCCAGGCACGCGGCCGCGGCCGCCGAGACCACGCCGTGCCATCGCCTCATCGGGTGCGCTCTCCGGACTTCATGACAACTTGATCGTCGCCCAGACTACGTCGGTTACATCCGGCGTCGACGGGCGCGGGCATGCCGGGCGGCCGTACCTGCGGGGACCAATGGTGTCGGCAACCGGGACGATCGCCCCTAGAGGGCGCGGTCGCGGTGGTGATGAATGGATGCCGTGTGGGATGGCCGGCCGACCTCAGCCCAACAGGGGCACCCGCCGTCGCCGGGCCAAACGGTGCAGCGCAGTCTGCATGACCCGGCGAACGTGGGCGTCGACCGCGGTGATGTCATCGGGTTCACCATCGGTGGCGGGCACATCGATGGGGGCCAGAACCTCGGTGACGATCTTGGCGGGCAGCGGCATGTTGACCGGGATCAGGACGCTGAGCCCGAATGGGAAGCCGAACGAGATCGGCAGGATGTCGGTGCGGAACAGCCGCCGTTCGAGTTTGGTCAGTCCGAGCGCGCGCGCCAGCCAGGTGCCGCGGCTCAGGTACAGCTGGGTTTCCTGACCGCCGATCGACACGATCGGTACGATCGGGGCCCCGGCCGCGGCCGCCGCCGTCACATAACCGGTGCGCCCGGCGAAGTCGATGACGGTCTCGGCGCGCGTCGGACGGTACACATCCTCGTCACCACCGGGGAACACCAGGACGGCTGCGTCGGCGGCCAGCGCCGCCGCGGCGTTCTCGGGGCAGGCGTGCACGATGCCGAGGTGTGGCAGCAACTCGCCGGCCGGCCCGTGGAACAACGAGTCGTGCGCCAGGGTATACAGCGGCCTGCCGTAGCCGAACCTCTCGTAGTAGTCGACGGCGAACACCGCGAAGTCGGGGGTGATCAGCCCGCCGGAGTGGTTGCCCACCAGCAGGCACCGCCCGCCCGGCAGGTGCTCCAGCCCGCGGACCCGAGAACGGTGATACACCTTGACAACCGGGCGCAGCAGATCCACCGCATGCCTGGTCAGGCCGGCGTCCCACTTGCCGACTTCGACCGATCGGACCCCACTGGCGCTGTTCATGCTCACGACCTCGAATTCACGTCAACCGTACGCCGAGACCGCCCCGCCCCGAGCCGATTTCGAGCCCGCCGGCCGATGAAACCCCACCCGGAGAGACCGTCATGACGTTCGTGAAACTGCTGCTGTCGTTCGCACCCTGGATCGCGTTCCTGATCATCGCCAGGGACACCCTGCATCGTGTCGAGATCGGCCTGGTCGCGGCGCTGATCCTGTCCGTGGTGATGGCGATGCTCAAACTGCACCGCGGCATCATCATGTACGTCGGCGTGACCTTCTTCACCGGCGCCACAATCGCGGTGCTCGGCTTCCACAACATGTGGACCATCCGACACCTCGGCGTGCTGGCCAACGGGGCGCTCGCGATCGGCTCGTGGGTCACGCTGCTGATCGGCAGGCCGTTCACCCTCGACTACGCCCGCCAGCACACCGATCCGGCGAAGTGGCACGACCCGGTGTTCATCCGGGTCAACGAACTGCTCACCAGCGTGTGGGCGGCGACGTTCACCGCCAACACCGCGATCGCGTGGGTGCTGATGAAACACCTGATACCCGAATGGGTCTGCCACGCGGCCAGTTACACGACGCTGATCGCGGCGGCTGCGTTCACCTCGTGGTATCCGGCCCATCTGCGTAAGCGGGCCGCACGGGCCCAACAGGTGGCGCCGGAACCGGCCTAGGCGTACAGCTTGTCGATGTTGTCGTGGAAGTTGTCCACGACGGCCTTGCGCTTGAGCTTGAGGCTCGGGGTCAGGTCGCCCGCCTCGACGGTCAGCTCACGGTCGATGATCGAGAAGCGTTTGACCTGCTCCCACCGGTTGAGGTGCTTGTTGAGCGTGTCGACGTAGCCACCGATCAGCTCGCGCGTCTTCTCGTCGCGGGCGACTTCCTCGAAGGACTTGCCCTCGAAGCCGTTGCGGTCCGCCCACTCCCGGATCGCCTCGCCGTCGAGGCTGACCAGCGCGACGCAGTACGGCTTGCCCTCGCCGTAGACGATGATCTCGCTGGCGAACGGGCAGATGCCCTTGAACTGGGCCGAAATCGCCGACGGCGCAACGTATTTGCCCTGCGAGGTCTTGAACATGTCCTTCTTGCGGTCGGTGATCCGCAGGAAGCCCTCGGCATCCAGTTCGCCGATGTCGCCGGTGTGGAACCAGCCGTCGGAGTCGATCGCCTCCGCCGTCGCGTCCGGCAGGTCGTGGTAGCCGCTCATCACACCCGGCCCCTTGAGCAGGATCTCCCCGTCGTCGGCGATCTTGACGTCGGTCTCCGGGAACGTCCAACCGACGGTGCCGAACCGGTAGGCCTGCGGCCGGTTCAGCGACGACGCCGCGGAGGTCTCGGTCAGTCCGTAACCCTCCAGCACGACGACACCGACGGCGTCGAACCACTGCGCGATGTCCCGGTCCAGCGCGGCCGACCCGGAGATGAAGAAGCGCAGCCGGCCGCCGAACCGTTGCCGGATGGTGGAGAACACCAGCCGGTCGGCCAGTTTGTGCTGCACGGCCAGCAGGGGTGAGATACGCATGCCGGCCTGTTTGGCCCGGGACACCTGCAGCCCGACGTCGATCGCCCAATCGAACAGCCGCTTCTTGACCCCGCCCTCTTCGGCGATCATCTCGGTGATCCGCCCGTGCACCTTCTCGAAGATGCGGGGCACCGCGCCCATGAAGGTGGGGCGGATGATCGCCAGGTTCTCGACGATCTTGTCCACCCGGCCGTCGATCACGGTCGGGAAGCCGACCACCAGCGGCACGGCCAGCATCACCTTGCCGAACGAGTGCGCCAGGGGCAGCCAGAGGTAGTTGAGATCCTTATCGGTGAGCACTTGCAGGGAGTCCAGCGCCGACGCGGTGTAGGTCCACGCCTCATGGGTCAGCCGCACCCCCTTGGGCTTACCCGTGGTCCCCGAGGTGTAGATCAGGGTCGCCAACTGCTCGGGCCGGATGGCCTCGACGCGTTCGGTCACCGCGTTCGGCGAATCGGCCAGCAGTTGCTTGCCCAGCTGTTCGAGCTCCTCGAGGGTGATCACCCAGTCGCCGTCGCCCGTGCCGTCGATGATCACGACCTTCTCCACGGCGGGGATCTCGCTGCGGTGCTCGACCAGCTTGTCGACCTGGGTCTGGTTCTCGGCGACGACCACCCGGCTGCCCGAGTTGGCCACGATGAACGCGACGTCCTCGGCGTTGGTGGTCGGGTACACCGTCGTGGTGGCCGCCCCCGCCGACAGGATGCCGAAGTCGACCACCACCCACTCGTAGCGGGTGCCCGAGGCCAGCGCAACCCGGTCCTCGGCGTTGATCCCGAGCGAGATCAGCCCGGCGGCGATGAGTTCGACGCGGTCACCGACCTGACTCCAGGTGACACTGGTCCACCCGCCGTTGTCGGGGTAGCGGAACGCTTCGGTACTGGGCGTGGCCGCGACACGGTCCAGGAACATCTTGGGCACCGAGGGTGCCCGGTTCTCGATCCTGGTCATGTCGGGCCGCTCTTGGGTTTTGTGCAGGCCTGCCATGCCGCGAGTTTATGAAGCCGCATCGGTTGCGGTGGCGGAATGGGCAAGCCCAGGGATGCCGACCCCGTTCGAGATCGATCGCGGGGATCCGCCCACTAGTCGAATTCCTCCGGGCAGCCCCGTCGAGCTCGCCGATCACCTGACCGGGCACTTCGTCGTCCCGTCGCGGCCATTGCGCTCTTACCTGATGTGCGATCATTTTGCCGGGGGTGAGGAGGGAACGATGCGGTGGTCGATTTCGCTGTCGAGCGCCTCGTTCGTGCTGATCAACCCACACACCGGCGCGCACGTGGCCCAGCGGAACCGGTGAGCCGACCCGCTCGATGTCGGTAGAGATCAGTACGGCGACCGCCGAGGACGTCGCGGAGTTGGCGGCCGTAGCCGCCGCGACCTTTCCGCTGGCCTGCCCGCCGTCGTCCACGCGGGCGGACATCGCCGCATTCATCGCCACCAACCTCTCGGCGGAGTGCTTCACCGGCTACCTGGCAGACCCCGACCGCG
>JAGQTW010000394.1 GCA_020438785.1 Mycobacterium sp.
GAGCGGAGCGACCCGGGCATCAGGAGAGGTCATCGGGCCCTAGGGTATCCGACCGCGGCGGTGCGCCCCCCATCGCAAGGCCCTGCGGCGAAGAGGAATCCAGCGCGAATCGACGGAGAATCACTGCCCTGCCAACGAAATCAAGGTCGCGATTCGCTCACGATTGCGCATCGTCACTCTGGTCTCATTAGTCACAGCCGTACCATCGATCGTGGGATGGCTTCGACCTCGGCGCACGGCCGGTCTCGGGGCTTCCGACTAGTTCAGAACACCTGAACGCCTACATGATTGAGGAGACTTCCGTGCCGAACCGACGTCGACGCAAGCTCTCGACAGCCATGAGCGCAGTCGCCGCCCTGGCTGTGGCAAGTCCATTCGCAGTGGTCGGTGTCATGGAGCTGACCGCAGGTCCGCAGCAGGCGCCCGAGCATCGGGACTTCGTCCAGGCCGCCGTGGTCACCGACCTGCCCAACGAACTGCTCTCCGCACTGCAGCAGGGCCTGTCGCAGTTCGGAATCAACCTGCCGCCGCTGCCGACGGGCCTCAGCCCGGCCGGCGCCCAGCCGGTGCAGGCCGGACCCGCGCTGACCACCCCGAGCCTGACCGCTCCCGGCCTGACCACCCCGAGCCTGACGGCCCCCGGGCTCACCACGCCCGGCCTGACCACGCCCGGCCTGACCACGCCGGGGCTCACCACGCCCGGCTTGACGACACCCGGCCTCACCACACCCGGCCTGACGACACCCGGGCTGACGACACCCGGGCTGACCACGCCGTCGGCGACGACCCCCGGGTTGACAACGCCCAGCCTCACCACGCCCGGGCTGACCACGCCGTCGGCGACGACCCCCGGTCTGACTACGCCGTCGCTGACCGATCCGGGCCTGACGAATCCGGGGCTCACCATGCCCGGGCTGACCTCACCGCAGGTCGGCGCGGGTGGCCTGACCCCGTCGACCGGCATCGGCCTGCCCAGCGAACAGCCGATCAGCGCGCCCCTGGGCCCGGTGGCCGGGACCTACCCGATCCTGGGTGACCCGTCCCTGGCCGTGCCCTCCGCGCCGGCCTCGGGCGGCATCATCAGTGACCTCAGCAGCGCCGCGAACCAGCTCGGCGTCGGCCAGGCGATCGACCTGCTCAAGGGCGTCGTGATGCCCTCGATCACCCAGGCGATTCAGGGCGCTTCGTCGGCGGCCGCCGCGGCGCCCGCTGCGGCCGGCTAGGGGATAAGCCTGCGTCGGAACGGCACCGCAGGGTGGGACTGGCCGGTCGGCCGTTGCACCCGGAGAGGCCCCTGCGGTGCCGTTGCAGGCGAACCCACAGTTATCACTTTCTTCACTGTGGCCCGTGTCGAAACACTTGCAACAGTGGACCCATACGTAACATCTGCTTGTGCCGTCCCGCCGTCCAGCGCCGACGATCCTGCTCACCGCGATCGCGGCGACCGTCGTGGTACTGCCGTGGGCTGTCAACGGCCTGCCCGGCCAGCACAAACCTGACCGCCCCAGCGCCGACGACACCCTGCTCGCGCAGCAACCCCTGACCGGGCTCGGCGGCGGTGAAACCATCCGCGAGGTCAGCCAGGCCACCCCGTTCTCCATGGTCGCGCTGACCGGTAGCGACCTGACCGGCACCTCGGCCCGGGTGCGGGCCAAGCGACCGGACGGCTCCTGGGGGCCGTGGTACGAGGCCGACACCCTGGAGTCCAACGCCGACGACGGCCAGGCCGGCGGCCCGCGCGGCACCGATCCGGTCTTCGTCGGCACCACCACCGTGGTGCAGATCGCGGTCACCCGGCCGACCGGTGCACCGGTCACCGTCGCGACGCCCGAACAGGGCGTAGCGGCGGGCGGTGAACTCGGCTACCTCCCCGCCACCGCCGAACACTCGTTCTCACAGAACCTCTCGGCCGTGCTGATCACCCCGCCCAAGGCTCCGGTGGACACCCAGTGGGCCCCGCCGACCGCGGTGCTGGCGCCGGGCCAGCCGCCCAACATCATCCCGCGCGCGCAGTGGGGGGCCGACGAGTCGATGCGGTGCGGCGGCCCGGTGTACGGCAGCACGATTCACGCCGCCGTGGTGCACCACACCGCGGGCAGCAACGACTACGCACCCGAGGATTCCGCGTCGATCGTGCGGTCGATCTACGCCTACCACACCCGCACCCTGGGCTGGTGCGACATCGCCTACAACGCCCTGGTGGACAAGTACGGCCAGGTCTTCGAGGGGCGGGCGGGCGGAATCACCAAGGATGTCTTGGGATCTCACACCGGCGGGTTCAACCGCGACGTGTGGGGCGTCTCGATGATCGGCGACTTCGAGGACGTGCCGCCCACCGACATCCAGGTCAAGACGGTCGGCCGCCTGCTGGGCTGGCGGATGAACCTCGACCACGTCAACCCGGTCGGCACCGTGCAACTCACCTCGGCCGGCGGGCAGTACACCGTGGTCCCCGGCGGCAGATCGATCACGCTGCCGACGATCTTCGCCCACCGCGATGTCGGCAACACCGAGTGCCCGGGTAATGCCGGCTACGCAATGCTGCCCGAAATCCGCGATCTGGCATCGCGATTCAACCGGCCACCAGATCTGGTCGACGCGCTGCGCGGGGGTGCGATCTTCGCCCGTTGGGAGGCGATGGGTGGCAAGGAGGGCCCGCTCGGCGCACCCACCTCGCCGGAGGCCGCCGGAGAGGGCGACACCCGCTACGCCACCTTCGAGCACGGCGCCATCTACTGGTCGCCGGCCAGCGGCGCGGAGCCGCTCGGCGGGGCGATCTACGAGGCCTGGGCCTCACTGGGTTACGAGCGTGGCGCGCTGGGCCTGCCCACCAGCGCCGAGATCCAGGAACCCGAGTGGATCGTGCAGAACTTCCAGCACGGCACCCTGAACTTCGACCGGCAGACCCACAACGTCCTGCGGGTGATCGACGGGGTGGCGCTGGTGATGCCGCCGCCTCCGGTGGACGGCCCGCCGGTCCAGCTCGAGCGGTTCAGCCGCGTCATCGCGCCCTGACGGCCTCCGGGCCGGGCTAGAGCCACCACCGTTCCAGCACGCGGGCCAGCCCGTCGTCGGTGTTGGGCGCGGTCACCTCGTTGGCCGCGGCGATCGCCTCCGGGTGGGCGTTGCCCATCGCCACCCCGAGGCCGGCCCACCGCAGCATCGGCACGTCGTTGGGCATGTCACCGAAGGCCACCACGTCCTCGGCGGTGATCTCCAGCGGCCGTGCGACCTCCTCGACACCGGTGGCCTTGCTGGTGCCGATCGGGTTGACCTCGATCAGGCCGTTGTTGGTCGAGTAGGTGATATCACCTTGCACCGCAATGTGTTTGACCAATTCTTCGGCCATGTCGGCGCTGCGGGCACCGGCCTTGCGGATGAGCAGCTTGACGGCGGGGGCGCTGAGCAGATCCGACATCGACACCTCGGTGTTGTCCGGGTTGAGCCAGGCGTGCTCGTAACCCGGTGAGCTGACGAACTGCGGGGTGGCCGAGTCGTGTGCGCTGCGGCCGACGCGTTCGACCGCGAGCCCCGCCCCGGGGATGACCCGGGTGGCGATCTCGGCGAGTTCGGCGAGCAGGTCCACCGGCAGCGTGCGGGCCGAGAGGATCCGGTCCGAGGACGGGTCGTAGATAACCGCACCGTTGGCGCACACCGCCATCGGCGCGAACCCGAGCGCGTCGACCACCGGGGCGATCCAGCGCGGGGGCCGGCCGGTCGCCAACACGAACTCGGTACCCGCCGCCACCGCGGCCAGCACCGCCTCCCGGGTGCGCGGGGTGACCCGCTCGTCGGCGTCCAGCAGGGTGCCGTCGACGTCGGTGGCGATGAGCGCGGGCAGCATCAGTGTCGCCCGGCCGCCCGGCGGGCGCGCTCCGCGAGTTCGGCCTCCTCGATGCGGGCGGCCTCCGCCGGCGTCGGCGCCCCACCGCCGAGGCGGCGCGGCACCCAGTGGGCACCGCCGGGATGGGGATACTGCTCCTGCACCTCGTGCAGCATGGTGGTCATCGCGGCCCGCATCGACGCATCGAGTTCGGCCGGCGTGCCGACCGGGAGCAACGGGGCGCCCACCCGGACGGTGAACGGTATCTTGTTGCGGCCCAGCTGTTTCGGATGGTCCTTGGTCCACACCCGGTGGGCGCCCCAGACGATGAGGGGAATGATCGGCACCCGCGCCTCGAGCGCCATCCGCACCGCGCCGCTCTTGAACTCCTTGAGCTCGAAGCTGCGGCTGATGGTGGCCTCGGGATAGACCCCGACCAGCTCGCCGGCACGCAGCTGGCGGACCGCCTCGGCGTAGGAATCGGCGCCGGCGCTGCGGTCGACCGGAATGGCGCCGGTGTGCTTGATCAGGAAGGCCACGATCCGGACGTGGGTCATCTCGGCCTTGATCATGAACCGCATGCGCCGGTGGCGTCGGTGGGTGGCCAGCGCCGCGGGCAGGAAGTCGATGTAGCTGGTGTGGTTGATCGCGATCACCGCACCGCCGCGTTCGGGGATGTTCTGCAGGCCCTGGTAGGTGATCACGGTGCCCGCCGCCCGGGTGGCGATGGTGGCGGCGATCTCGAGGGTGCGGAAGACGGGCTCCATCGGTGTTTACCCCGATGCCCCCGTCGCGTCCGGCCGTCCTTCCCGTCGCGCCGCCTTGGTGGCGGCCTCCTCGGCCTCCAACTGCGCCGCCTCGGCGAGCGTCGGCGCCCCGCCACCGAGCCGGCGCGGCACCCAGAACTCACCGGGCGGATAGGGGCCGTAGGCGTCCTGAACCTGTTCGAGCAGGTGCTGCATGCGCGAGCGCAGCAGGGCGGTGAGCTCCTCGGCGGGCAGCGTCGGCAGGATCGGCTCCCCGACCGCGACGGCGATCGGCACCTTGGGCCGCCACATCTTGCGGGGGTGGCCCTTGGTCCAGATCCGCTGGGCGCCCCACACGATGTGCGGGACGATCGGCACGTCGGCCGCGATCGCCATCCGCGCCGCGCCGGACTTGAACTCCTTGAGTTCGAAGCTGCGGCTGATGGTGGCCTCGGGGTAGACACCCACCAACTCGCCCGCCTTGAGGGCGAGACACGCCGCGTCGAACGAACCGGCCCCGCTGCCGCGGTCGACCGGGATGTGCCGCATGCCCCGCATGAGCGGCCCACCGATCGGGTGGTCGAACACTTCCTTCTTCGCCATGAACCGCACCTTGCGGCCGAGGCCCTGCTCGTAGGCGGGCAACCCGGCGAAGGTGAAGTCGAAGTAGCTGGTGTGGTTGATCGCCACGACGGCGCCGCCCGTGGTGGGCAGATGCTCCACCCCGGTCACGGTGAAACGCAGGCCCTGCATGCGCCACAATCCGCGCGCAATCCGGATGGCTGTCCCGTATACCGGCTCCACAGCGGCCAGCCTAGTGCCGCGCGCACTCCCGGCACAGCCGCCTTCGGGTGCCCGTGATCGGCGCCGGCGTCGGGGGAGGCGGTCGCCACCTACTCGGGCCGCTAAGCTCGTCACGGGTGCGACGACCATTGGGAAGAGGATACGTGCAGGTCACATGCATCGGCCACGCCGGTTTTCGGATCGATACCCCTGCGGGCAGCGTTCTGTGTGACCCGTGGGTGAACCCGGCGTACTTCGGCTCGTGGTTCGTGTTCCCCGACAACAGCAGCCTGGACTGGGCGGCCCTCGGCGACTGCGACTACCTGTACATCTCGCACCTGCACAAGGACCACTTCGATC